>JAAETJ010000953.1 GCA_024228495.1 bacterium
AACTATTTATTACAGGTCAGTCGGTATATCCATCGTAATCCGATTGAGGCCCAGTTGGTTGACCGGATTGATGGCTACGCATGGTCAAGTTACGGAGCTTATGTGGGTAGAAAAGAAAAGGGGTCAAGTCACGGTAAATTTGTTCTACCAATCAAATCGATGAAACCGGGCAAGTATTCCGAGTCATTTTCAGGTAGTCAAAGACCAATCGCGTGTTCATAGTAAGCTCGCGCATCTTCTGAGCGACACTGCGCACCCCTTTACTTTTGATAATGCCCACGGCGAATCTTCTCAGGCGTGTCATGTTCTCCGGACCATAGCCTGTGCGGATGCGGCTGCGGTCTTCGTCATAATTCCAGTCGATGATGTAATGGCAGCTGTTTTCAATGCTCCAGTGTCCACGGTTGTCCTGCAACACTTGCGCGGCGCTGGCCAAGAGTGGCATTTTGCTGGTAATGCCATAGGCGACCTCGCGCCTTTGCTTACCGCTTTTTTTGTCTATCGTGATTCGTTCCACCATGAAGGCCTGGCCTACATGAGGGAAGTTCAGGTAATCGTTGAGCGTGGTGGTGACCCAAACATTCCTGGTTTCGATGCGGCCATGGTCGGGGCTGTCAAGGGTGCTGTGATCGGGTTCCCGGTCGAGATGGTCAAAATACAAAGCGGTCTCTTCCGGCAGTTGTTTTTGATTACCTTTAACGGTGAAGTGATAGTGCGCGCCGCGCTCCTCAACCAGATACTGGGCTAATTCGCGCTGGGTTAGCAAGGCATCGGCGGTGATGGTTTTGCCCTGGATGTCGATGGTCTCTAACAGCGGGATGGCGATTTTGATTTCATTAGTCTGTTTTTCCTCATCGCAGCCTGCTACCGGCAGGGTACCCACTTTTTTTGGGTGTAGCACTGCTTGCTCTGGTGACCGATGGCGCTCATGATGTGAGTCTGACGGTCACTTTCATCGATTGCATTGCGCATGGTTTTGCCATCAATCGCCAGGCTTTCGTCGACCGCACCGTAGTGGGCATTCCAGTTTTGAAAGGCCTGGTCGAGTTCCACGGGATCGACCCGGATCAGCACATCGCGCAAGATGCTTTCGCTGGGCACCCAATATTTGCCATTGCGGTAGCGACAACGAAAAAAAGGGGTCAAGTCTATGCTTATTGTATATGGCTGCGATTTCTGCTAGCCTCCGAGAATGTCACGTCCTCTAAGAATTGAATACCCGGGCGCCTGGTACCATGTGATGAATCGTGGCGCTGCTTATCAGGAAATCTTTATTTCTGATGTGCACCGGTTCATATTTCTTGATCTGATGAGCGAAATCAGGGACTTATTTGGAGTTGAGTGTCATGCTTATTGCCTAATGGGAAATCATTACCACCTTTTGATTCATACACCCAGAGGAAATCTGGGTCGGGGGATGCGGCATCTAAGTGGCATTTTCACGCAGCGTTTCAATCGACTGGATGGGCGGGATGGTCCGTTGTTCCGCGGCAGGTACAAGGCAATCATCGTGGACGCGGATAACTATTTATTACAGGTCAGTCGGTATATCCATCGTAATCCGATTGAGGCCCAGTTGGTTGACCGGATTGATGGCTACGCATGGTCAAGTTACGGGGCTTATGTGGGTAGAGAGGCCGGACCATACTGGCTTTACCAAGACCAGGTATTGGGCATGGCCGGAGGAAATGACACTCGGAAGCGCTATCAAGCGTACGTGGAGCAAGGCGTCGACGAGGCGAGTGCTGCGTTTTACGGAAAAAAGAACCAATCTCCGATTTTTGGCGATGAATTGTTTCGGGAGCAGATACGCGGCTATTTTTCGGCAGACTCGGATTTTAGCGAGATACCAGAAAAGCGCAACTTGACTAAGGTTCCGAGCATCGAAATCATCATGGATGTGTGCGCGTGCCATTACGGCGTCAAACCTGAAGTATTTCTACAAGACGGGCGTCGAGGATCGGGAGAGATTCGTACGATTGCGATTGGCCTTTGTCGATTGATTGGTGGACATTCGTTGAAAGAGATTGGAACGGCCTTTGGCGGTATGAGTTATATGGGTGTCTCTTCTGCGGTTTCGCGCGTCAAAAAGCGGCGAGAGAAGGACAATGACTTTAACCGACGGGTGTCTGAAATTGAGCAGAGATTGAAATCCTGTTAGGCAAAATCGACGGGGTAGGTTTGTTTGAATTCAAAAAAAAACATAAATGAAAACAATGTGCGTTGATTGCATTTCATAAAGAGTGAATTAATTACGCAGAGACAAACAATTGGACGAAATGGAGTGGACACCCATCTGCTAAGAGCGCAAACTTATTCAAAAGCGCGAGCAGCTAAGTAATCAGCAGATCGACTCAAATTGGTGTGATCACAATAGACAAGACATCCGCGAAGATCGAAAACTAAATGAGCAGGTATTAGACCATGGCCAATTACCGACAACTACGCAGCAGGAGCCGGTCCGGACATACGCGGCCCGGACAGGTTCGATCGCACGTTACTCAAACAGCCCCCCGAGTTGCTGGCGCTACACCCGTCCAACTGCAGCGGCGGTTAGGCAATCGCGGGACCCAGGCCTGGCTGGCCGAGCAAATACCCGTGCAACGAATTCTGATGAAGGACCAACAAGATGAGATGTATGGACGGAAAGCTGGGGAGGAAGAAGAGCTACTGCAAGGAAAATTCGATCCAATGCAAAATCAAGGACCTGAAGAGGAGGAGGAACTGCTTCAGGGTAAATTCGCCGCTGACGAGGCCCCGGCACAGTTCCAAGGCAGCGACGGTAACGCCGAAAACCGCACCGGCATGCCCGGTCCCTTAAAAAGGGGCTTGGAACAGCTTTCCGGCATGGACCTTTCCGGTGTTCGGGTCCATAACAATTCCTCGCAACCATCCCAACTCAATGCGTTGGCGTATACACAGGGCCAAGATATCCACGTGGCTCCGGGTCAGGAGAAGCATCTCCCCCACGAAGGTTGGCATACAGTGCAGCAGATGCAGGGGCGCGTGCAGCCCACCATGCAGGCAAAGGGTGTGTCGATTAATGATGATGCGGGTTTGGAGCGCGAAGCGGATGTGATGGGCGCGAAAGCGTTACTGGTGAAGGGGGCACTACAAGCAACGAGGAGTTCAGCCCAGCAGCGCCAGACAACGCTGACCGAGGCTAGAGTTCAGCGTAAGGTCGTCCCAGAGGACGTGGTCAGCGAGATGGTTGGCCGGGCTTTTAGTGTAACGCGAGCGTTCACCTCGGGCGGAGTCTCGTTGAACGCGGGCGATAACGTGACCGTCATTGCTTGGAGCAATGCCTCCAACACGGCGAGGGTGGCCGCCCCAGCGCCCCCCATAGGCCCTCCCGCCCCGATCAACGTTCCAAAGACGTTGCTCCGACCGATTGCTCCGACGGTGGCCGGGGTTGTGCCCTACAGTGCCGGCGTTGCCGGCCAGGCGCCTGCCGTTGAAAAGAGCGAAAAGGAGCTTGCCGCATGGGTGGCCAAGGAAAGTAGCTATAAGACAACGAAGGCGGTGGCATTATTCAAGAAGGAGCGCAAGCGGCTGGAAAATTTGCTGAAAAAGCGCCAGGAGATACTCAATAGGCGTTTGATCCAGGAAACAATGTTTAACCGTTTCGATGGCCTTATTAAAAAGGAGGTCGATGCTGCCAATCAGACCCATGGCCTCACCGGCAAAGATGCCCTCGACCCCAACCTCGTAAAGTCCATGCTATTTCAAGAGACTCAGCTCGGTACCGCAGGCACACATCTTGAAGTGCCGCCTAGCCACCCAGTGAAGACGCGTTTCAATCTTGGCCAGGTCATCGATTCCTCGGGGTTGGCACTGATGACCCTCTTCAACAAAGATGACCCGGCAATGATGTCAACGTCCTTGCCTGATATGCGCAAGGATCTAGAAGCTGCGCAGAAAGAACGAGCGCTGCTCAAGAAAAAAACCTCTTTGAGTTCCACAGAGTCGGCGCGCTTGGTGACCTTGGATGGACTCTCTAAACAGAATTGGGAGGTCTTTATTTGGACCTACAGCTCAAGTGCTAGCGTCAAGTTCGCGGACGTCGTCAATACATTTTTCGCGTCAAAGACACCGGCCTTGAACTTAGATTACGGGTTTTGGATACACGTTTCTGTGATGTGGCTGTTCGAGAAGCGCAAACCCAGTATGAGCTGGCCCGAAGTCATCCGGTCGTACAACGGCAGTGGGGCAAGGGCCAGGCACTACCGAGATGCCGTGGTTAAACGTGCAGCAGGGGCAAAGGCCGCAGAGAAAGCAGGTACGGACTTTACCCCGGGGAAAATTTGAATCGCTTGGCTGTGTGGTTTGGGGTTCTCGGCATCGTATTACCGGCCTGCGCAATCCAGAGCGGCGCTGTGCTTGCACAAGGACTGTCATGGACCCATGCCTTCGATTTCGATGGCGATGGCGACAACGATGTGGTGGAGGTCGAGTTCACCGGTGGTGCACATTGTTGCTATCGGTTTGCGGTGCATCTAACCTCTACCAATAAAATACATCACTTGCCGTTTCTTGTGGATGGCGGATATGTGGGAGGGCTTGATCTCAGCCGGCCCGAGCGCTTCGCTATACATGAGACAGACGGCACGCTGCCGGAAATGTTTATGGAAATTGCAACCTACAACGGGGAGCCTCAACCCTTGCCCGGGGAATGGACACATCGCTATGGCATTAGCACACACCACATCGCCGTGGGTTTCGCACGTGGGCAATTACGGATTCGGGATTGGCCGCTAAGCAAATAGGCGCCGAGCAAGATGTTAGTGTGCCGTGCAGTTATTTCGATTTTGAGACAGAGGGCATATATGGTTCGCCCCGCGATATAAGAAAAAGTTTGTTAGTGACAAAAAGAATATTGCATCCATATATCAGACTTGGGATGAGGTAAAACCTAAACCACACTGATATATCAGTATTGTCATAGTGGCGGCTATTTGTGGATCATTCTCTCGTTGTCCGATTGCTACTAATTTCTTGGCAATTTCCGGTCCACATTTAATTTGTAGTGTTACTGGCTCTGCGTTATTTAGTCAAGTTTCGGAGATCAAAATGGCGGAAATCAGTTCCAGCTGCCCCATCACTCTTGTTCCCATCGCATAGTAAACGTATCAAATTGAAGGCTGCCAAAAAAAACTCATTTACGCGCTCATCAATCATTTGTATAGCAGCGTCTACTGAACAGCCAAGTATTTTTTGTAAGTCGCATAATGCACCCGATATGATGGCACGATTAGTAGATCTACGCACGTAGTCATCCCAATATATTTTGTACTAAATATCAGCTATAGATATCCCTTATGTTGGTCATTTCCTCACATTTATTTCTAGTTTTTCTGAGAGCCACAGGTTTCATACTTACTAAGTGGTATTGAAATAACAGAAGCGGTGTTTCTATTGCAACTCTGGGAATGGCTCGACTTGTCACCGGCAATGATATTTTTACAGAAAGTCTTTGGAAGATATTCAAGTTCCAGAAAATATGTCATGTCAGATTTACTGAAAACTATGTAATTGGAGCACGAATGATGTGTCAGATGAAACTGATGTTCGCAGATATGAACTCCGAAACTTGAGTTATCAAAATACTACAGTCGACTTGGGCATGAGATAGACGCCTAGAATAGCGATAACATGGAATTCCGCCTCACCGGTGTAAAAGCGCAGTGCGACAATAAAAGAGGAATGAATGGCATGCGAGTATATGTATTTTCTTACATTCGGTTATTTAGTGAAGCGTTGGCTGCTTATCTCGAATCAAGTAATAGGATATCCGTGGTCAAGACCTGTTATCGTGCGGATAATCTTGTGGAGGAAGTCATCGACTTTTTACCAAATATTGTACTAATCGACTTCACAAATGAGCACGCACTGACTGAGGCGCGTGCTGTAAGCGCCGCTTTACCCGGGATACCTACTTTGGCCCTGGCCCTCCCTGAGAATGCGGGTAAGGTGATCGCTTGTGCGGACGCCGGTTTGGCAGGCTATATCTCCCGAGAGGAATCCGTGGAAGAACTTGTTGAAAAATGCTTGGAGCGCTCAGGGGCGAATGCGTTTGCAACCCATTAATCGCCGGTAGCCTTCTTCGTGAAGTCAGACGTCGGCAAAAAATTGCTCATGAGCAAGTTGGTAGCGAACTTCTGACGCGACGTGAGTGTGAAGTTCTTCGTCTGCTTGGTCAAGGGGTCTCCAACAAGCAGATTGCGCGTGAACTGAATTTGAGCGTGGCGACAGTAAAGAACCATGTACACAATATTTTTGCGAAGTTGAATATTCATAGCCGGGGAGAAGCACTGGCGCGACTGAGGAATGAGCCCTGGATTGCCCGTATAGCCTAAGAGGTGGTTCGAGAATAAGGTTCATGAACTTTTTGGCTACGATAT
>JAAETJ010000954.1 GCA_024228495.1 bacterium
GATATGTTAAATGCGTGCCCTACCGCAATTGATTTTGATGTTTATCAACCGCGCAAGCCCAAAGCAAGCGCCTATTACCGTTGCGTCGAGGATCATTTTGAACAGCTGGAAGCTGTCTGGGACGATTGCTATCAGAGCCGCTTTGGCTTTTGGCGGCCGTATGTGACCGATGTCATCCGGCGCTATTTGGCCTCCGGCTCGTAGAGCCTAAAGAGCCTACGCCTCGGAGAGATTGCGGGGATTTACATTTCGGTTTTGCCCGTGTTAAATGTGAAGACTGTGGACACGAATATTTGCTGGCGTTTTCTTGCAAACGCCGACATTTTTGTCCATCCTGCCATCAGAAGCGGCCCGCCCTGGCGCGACGAGATCGATTGTTGCAGACGTGGAATATGATATGCTCGGAAGTCTTTGAGGGATCAATCCGGCGTGTGATCGGTCTGGGCCAGGGGTGGTGGAATTCGGCGAATGGTTGTGCGAAGAAGTATTGAAATACATACCTCATCGGCAATGGGTGGTCAGTATTCCAAAGCGGTTGCGAATCTATTTTATGATGGGCCGCAAACTATTGGCC
>JAAETJ010000955.1 GCA_024228495.1 bacterium
GAAGGAGATGTTTTCGACGCCGATGATCCGCAACAGGAACAACAGCTCAGAGCCCTTGAGCGCTTTGCGCCCGGCAGCATTAAACTGCTTACCTGTAACCAGGGATTGTTGCACACACACCCGGAGAAAACGGTATCACCCGAACAATTCTGTCAGTTGCAACCTGATAAACCGGGCTTTGATTTTATTGATCTAAAAAGCCAGCAGGCGCGCATTCGTCCGCAACTGGAGGAGAATATCCATCGTGTTCTCCATCATGGCCGCTATATTATGGGACCGGAAGTCCAGGCGCTGGAGGCGCGCTTGGCGGATTATGTCGGTGTAAAGCACTGCATTGGCGTTTCTTCTGGTAGTGATGCATTGCTGATTGCGATGATGGCACTGCAGATAGGGCCGGGTGATGAGGTGATCACCACCGCTTTTACCTTCATTGCAACGGGTGAAATGATAGCCTTGCTCGGCGCCAAGCCGGTGTTCGTGGATATTAATCCTCAAACATATAATTTAGATTCAACCAAGATAGAGGCCGCTATCACACCTGCGACCAAGGCGATCATGCCAGTCGGCCTTTACGGTCAATGTGCTGATATGGATGCAATTAACAAGATCGCAAAAAAGCATGGCCTGCCGGTAATCGAAGATGGTGCTCAAAGTTTTGGAGCGACCTATAACGGCC
>JAAETJ010000956.1 GCA_024228495.1 bacterium
CTTGCGACCTCCGTCTCCCACGCAACACTCGCGACGGGTGGCTGGCGACACCTTACCCGACAGGGACTTTCACCCTGCAAGAAGCACCAAGCTTCGCTTGGCGCACTAACGCCGCAAATAAGCTGTTTCATGCCCGCCCTTCTTGAAGGCACGGAACTCAATGTAACCACGATACGTTGTTGACATGTACTCTTTTCATGTGGCGACGCGGGCATGAAATCAGCTTCATTTGCATTGTTAACGCCTGTTCGTCGTCTTGTACACTCTCTTGTGGCCTGTCATCACCACGATTCATTGAGACAGGGCCTCACTGCCCTGATTATCCCCTGATACGATGCATCGCCACATGGCCTCACTGCCCTGATTATCCCCTGATACGATTCATCGCCACATGGCCTCACTGTCCTGATTATCCCCTGATAGGATTCATCGTCACATGGCCTCGCTACCCTGATTATCCCCTGATACGATTCGTAGCCATTGCCCTAATCCATCCCCTGATACGATTCGTAGCCACGTGACCTCGATGCCCTGATCGTCCTATGTTACGATTCGTTCCATCGGGCATGAACAGGCGTGTGTCAACGTCTCACCCGCGTTAACGCTAAGCGTGAGGAGCTTTAAAAACGCCTCAACCGGAAGTAACCAAGCAAAAACAACCACGGCATTTTACTAGCGGACAAGTATACTAAAATTGCTGCGCGTTTTTAAAGTCGCCTCCACGCTATTGTTAGCCTTTATTACATCTATATGATCGTTTGATTGCATGTTTTCTGAAGTGGTAGTTATGAATGGGAAGCATCAGGCAAAAATCCTTATCACAATGTGCCTACACATCATTGTTCATAACATTTTGATGTTCTTTCACTAACTCCGACAATGGCTCCATCTCTTCTTTAAATTGTTCCCAAAGACTATCTGCAACTTCAGCATATCGATCCCGCACTTCAAAAGCAGCACGTTCCAAAGTATCTTCTAAAACGTCATAGAGTTCAAGAGTTAAGGTAACATCCTGAAGCAATTCATCGATTCTCTTTTTTAAGAATAAACACCGATTCAACCATATATAGTATCTGCTGAATTTCTCTTTTAAGCGAAAAATAACTTGCCCTCTGTTTACCCCCCACATGTAAAAAATACCTATCGTGTATGGACAAAAAAAGATGCAATAACTCGAGAGATGAGCGTGTTTCAGAGATGCCAGTGTCCATGCCTCCATTCCGTTCGGCAACCGAGGCTCTCACAGAACGGAGTCGACGTCTGGACAGCGATTTCTGAAAGACGCGCATGGGATGAAGGAGGGACGAGCCATGATGCAAGACACATATACAGACGTCTTTTCTCCAGAGTGGATCGCGGCGAACATCACCGACCCGATTCATGAATTGGTGATTCTTCGCCAGGTCATTCCCTGGGGCAACATCAGCACACGGCTTCGAAAATACTATCATAGGTCAAAGGGGCCGCTGGGGAAGCCGATCCGGATGATGGTCGCCTTGCTGATTGTCATGAAATTGCGTGGGCTGAGTGATCGGGGCGTGGTGGCCCAGGTCAAAGAAAACCGCTCTCTGCAATATTTTTGTAACGTGCCCGTCAAGGGGTTGCAGACGTGTTGACATCCGACCAGCCTCGTGAAATTCAGACAGCGACTTGGCGAAGAAGGGATTGCCGTCATTGAACAGGGCGTCTTCGACCGTTTGCGTCGAACCGGCGTGATTCAGGGAGATGCCGCCCTGATCGATTCGAGCGTCTTGAATAACAACATTGTCTACCCACACGATGTCCACTTGCTGGTGAAAGCCTTTAAAAAAATGACACAATGCGCCACCCTCCACCATATTCCCGTCTGGTGGGATGACGACGAGATCAAGAAACGCTGGCGTGCTTTTGGGTTAGCCAAAGGGGTTGAGCGGGCGGTGTGGTGACGCACGTTTCATCTGCTCTTTTGTCCGGTTCTGGACACCTTCAGGACACTCGTCCAGGCGTTGCACACCACCTCAACACGTCGTCATAAGGCTGAAAAACTGCTCCGTCTGCTCACACTCCTGGACGAGCAGACCCAAGACACACTGAACGGCGTGGTGCATAGTCCCAATCGCATTGTCTCGCTGGACGAACCTGATGCCCGCCCGATCAAAAAAGGGAACGTGCATCCGGCCTGTGAGTGTGGGACGACCCTCCAATGTGCTTTCAATCGGGAGGGGTTTTTAATCACGGTCGAAAATTTTATCGGCACACCGGATGATACGACGCTGTTTCCAGGGACGCTGGAACAGTATTGCCACCGGATGAAAGCCCCTCCGGACACCATCGTGACGGATTTGGGGTACCGGAGTGCGAAAAATTTTCTCGCCGCGAAGGAGAGTCAGACCGTCTTTTTGGGACGGACGCAGGATGTTCCTGATGAACAACAGGACTTCTGTTGCACGTCCCGATCGGCGACAGAAGGCTTTATTGCCGTCGCGAAACATCTTCGAGGGTTTGGACGCAGTCTGTATCGTGGGTTGTGCGGCGATCGGATCTGGTCGTTACTCTGCCAAACCGCCTATAATTTGAAAAAATTCTTCCTGCTCTATGAGCAAGAACACCTTGACGAAGATAGTCTAATGAAATTGGGACTGGCGTAAACCCCCGCTCCCCCATGACACGTCGTCTCGTCTCGGACATGCCATCTCCGGGAACGGAACCCGTATGCCCACGCGTAAGACCAGATTTCGGTCACAAGGCCGCACACGCCACATGAGACACTCTGGATAGGATATCCAAGCAATCTATGGGAGACTATGGGATAGGCAACAATAATGTCTTAGGATCGAAATTCAGCAGATACTATGTAGAAAAGAATGCTTTGAACGGCTATTTTGAAAGGTATTTATGACTGATTACTCGGCAGCAGCATCGGGATTAGGCTATCTTCATCAACAAGTTATCTATAGCCTCTATCTCATTTTAGAGCGGCATGAACCTCATTTCTCTATTCGTTTAGAGGGACTTGATGATATTGAGATACACGGAAGAAATGCGCTCTACGAACTAATGCAAGTCAAGCACCATCTCAAACCTGATTCATCGCTTTCAAACAGAAATGTTGATTTGTGGAAAACTATAGGGATATGGAGCGATCATGCCAAAAAGGATTGGCTTTCATTGCCGGGAACACGCCTTACCCTATTAACAACGTCGAAAATCTCTGATGGTTCAATTGCCGCATTATTGCGTCCTGAGCATGGGAGAAACTCTACGAAGGCTTGTCAACTGCTTCGAGAGGAAGCAACTTCTTGCCGTTTAACCACACAGGCATTGCAAAAACTCTCAAAAACTGCCCTCTCTTCGACAATTTTGAAGCTCCTTGAAAAATTAAAGAATGTACGTTACCCTTCAGTACAAGTGTTCTGGGATACACTTAAACAAGAAAGTGCCAACAAAATAAATCTCGATCCCCATAAAGGGCTTATCTTGTCAAATATGCAGCCAACCAGAGAATTGGCCAAAGCGTTCGCTCTATTCATGAGTCTACCCCA
>JAAETJ010000957.1 GCA_024228495.1 bacterium
GGGTTGAAAAACTCCATCAGCGCGGCACTGTTGCCAAGGCCAGGTTTGATGATGCCAAAGCCAGTTATGAAACGGCGAAAGCGCGTTCGGGAGCGGCCAGGGCAGCGGTTGAGCAGGCGAAAGAACAACTTGCCTACACAATTATCAAGGCTCCCTATGAGGGCATCGTGGTCGGGCGGCATGTTCAGGTTGGCGAACTTGCTTCTCCTGGCCAACCCCTGATGACCGGATTTTCGCTGGAGGAACTTCGGGTAAAAGTGGCTGTTCCACAACAATTTGCCAATCTCATCAGACGCGAGAACAATGCGGTTATCCATGATGGTGATGGTGGCACCATCACAGCGCAAAAACTGACAATATTCCCCTATGCCGATGCAAAATCCAATACGGTCACCATTCGTGCAATTCTGCCCACGGGTAGCCGAAATATTTTTCCCGGAATGTTGCTGAAAGTCGCTTTTAAGACAGGTATTCGCAGTTCGCTGTTTGTTTCAGACAAATCCACGGTGAAACGCGGTGAGGTGAGAGGGGTATACCTTATGCATGAAAACGGCTCACTGTATTTGCAGCAGATACGCATCGGGAGGCTGATTGATGGCCAGGTCGAAGTGCTGTCCGGGCTTAAACAAGGCGACAGGATTGTCAGAAATCCGCTTGAAGCAGTGATTTCAATCAAGTTGATGACGGATGATGCGCAATGAACCGGGAAAA
>JAAETJ010000958.1 GCA_024228495.1 bacterium
CACATTATCCAGGGCTCTTACTCCAGGAAAATCCTTGATGATTTTTTCCATTTTTAAAACGACTTCGGACATTGGATCCCCCCTTCTTTAAGGATGTAATAAGTTGGTCCGCACCGCTTGACTGTTTGCGACAATCAAAGGCTGAAGAACTTGATGAGGTCTAGGCGCTTGTCCAAGAATAGAGAACCTGCTGCGGAAAAGCCCTTTGGGTCATATTTCCCGATCATTTTAGTTATAAATAGTCACTACTATTCGACTCAAATGATCGAAAAATCTGACTCAAAATGGCTTTCCCTCACTACGGCTTCTATTCTCGGACAGCCTCCTAGATATACCCGGTTAGGATATCTATGTATGGGGTACCTGCGATTCCCGTGAAGCCAGAACCGAAGGCAGCTTAAAACCTGCACCTTAACTTAAGGGCTGGCTTCAATATAACTTCACATTTCTGGTCGCCAATCTATCCCGCCCAGCTTCGTACCCCAGGGCACCCTCTCTTGCTACGCAATTCACCTTGTTGTTCGTCAGTTAAATAGCTCACTATTCGCCTTCCTCACGCCTTGCTGGACGGGCATTTTGACGTCCAGAAATGTAAATTTATTTTGGCACCAGCCCTTAGTGGCGCATGTGGTCTTCGGGCATGAGTGTAGCACGCGCATTCCGGTAGCGTTTTTGTTGCCTGTTTGTGCTGCTGTCACCGGTGGGGGATTACTTTCAAGGCGGCGCGCGCGCGCTGAAGATCCTTATCGAGACGCAGCACTTGCGCAGCACACCGGACTTTGGGATGGCGAAGACCGGTGGCAACTACGCCTCGGCACTGCGCCATGTCATTGACGCTCGCGAGCGTTATGGCGCCGACCAGGTTTTGTTCTGTCCGCAAGGGGACGTACAGGAGACCGGGGCTTCGAACTTTTTCCTTCTGAATGACAGAGAGCTGATGACCAAACCCCTGAATACCTCCTATCTGCACGGCGTTACTCGCGATTCA
>JAAETJ010000959.1 GCA_024228495.1 bacterium
CAAGCTGCACTGATAAAGCCTCCCACCAAATCAAAGTGGGAACGCTTTCCTGCTGCATTTGCAGAAGCGGCAAGATACCAAAGCCAAAGGCTGTATAGGTATCTAGACCGGGCTTTAGAGGGCCCATCAGCTGTAAATCTAAAATCTCAGCTTGCAAGCGTCCCCGAAGATGACGGCATAGGAGCTTGGATAGCCCTACTGCGGTGGCAAAACACTATAATCGACCAGGCGTGTGAACGATAAAAAGCATTGGACGAATATCACAACATCAAGCTGAAGCCACAAGAACACCCTGAGTCTCTCTGGACTCGCTTGGGAACCGCCATGGTAAAGCTAACCGCTATGAAGATCCCCCTAGACGAAGGAGCATTGGAACGCCGTTTTATCAAGGCCTTCAATGACACAAATGATGGGCGCAAATACTACCAGCCACTACAAGAGTACAGACTGGCAGAGAGACAGGGCAAGAAACCCCCAATACAAGATCTACGGATCTCACTCACCTTTAAGTACGAGGAGCTCCAGCGCGCGGCTCCCGACGCACCGCGTGGAATACACAGG
>JAAETJ010000960.1 GCA_024228495.1 bacterium
GGCTGAACCCGGTCTGGGATGGGGTGGTACAAATATTGAAGACCCCAGTATTATCCTGGGTCCGTGGAACGCAAAAAAAGGCGCAAAGCCGGGATTGCGGCTGATGATGGTCTCCACCACTGGAGAGCAACATGCATATTATGTGCTGGATGATGATCTGGTGCCCCAATTACAGAACATGCCTGACAGCCTGCTGCCATCCGTGCAATTGATAGAGGAGAATTGTGAACCCTCTCTGTGCAGTGTATTATTCATGTGTGGGGCCGGAGGATCATTACGCTCCGGTGCGACGAAAAACCCGGTATTGCTGACCCGCTCCGTTCAGGCCTTGAAAACCAGTGTTACCTGCGGCGGAGCTGATGTCTATGTTTGGCCGGGGGGTGGCATCACCTTCATGGTGGATGTATTGAAACTTCCCGACAATTCATTCGGCTATGTACCTACACCGGCAATTGTCGCTCCGCTGGAATTTACCGTCAGCCTTGATGATTATCTGGCTCTGGGTGGCCATCAAGATGCCATACGTGCGATTGGCGATATTGTTGAACATGGTGGCGAATATGGTGCCAATGCACGACTGACGGCTTTTGGCGACAAGGGTGACTAATCGTGGTCAAACCTCAACCCCCTTTAGCAAAAA
>JAAETJ010000961.1 GCA_024228495.1 bacterium
CATCTAGTTTGCATAGCTCCCGCACCTCGCTTGGCCCCATATCGGCATTGCAATACAGTTCGCTCTCATTGAATCGGTCTGTTTGTTTTGTGCGGGCAGATTCAACCCGCTCACGAATGTGCTGCGAGGTTTCGCCTCGTGTTAGCGAGGTCAGTTTTTCATACTCCACACGGGATACGGTGACATGCAAATCAATGCGATCCATCAGCGGGCCAGATATTTTCTTCTGATATCGCGTTACCATCGCATTTGAGCAAGAGCAGGCTTGAATCGGATCGCCATAATAACCGCACGGGCATGGATTTTGCGCTGCAATAAACATAAAATTAGCTGGATAGGTAACTGTGCCAGATGCACGAGAAATAGACACTTCCCGGGGTATGCCTTCTAACGGCTGTCGCAGCACTTCAATCAACCTATCCCCAAATTCGGGGAGCTCATCCAAAAAAAGCACACCTCTATGCGAAAGGCTGATTTCGCCAGGGCGCGGCCATGCGCCGCCGCCCACAAGCCCCGCATAGCTAATGGTGTGGTGTGGGGAACGAAACGGCCGTTCCCGAATCAGCGGCGTATCAGCCTGCAATAAACCGGCCACACTGTAAATTTTTGTCACTTCCAACGCCTCATCAACTGACATTCGCGGCATAATGCTGGGCAATGATTTAGCGATCAGCGTTTTGCCAGCCCCAGGAGGGCCAGACATAAGGATGTTATGTCCACCAGCAACAGCAACTTCCATTGCTCGTTTCACATGTTCTTGACCCATAATGTCTGCGAAGTCTGCCGCATAGTGTGGATCGGTCTGAAACGCTTCGCTGATGTCTATGGTAAATTGCGAAATGGCGCGCAGCCCTGTTAAATGCCCAACTAATTCTGATAAATTACGCACAGGAAAGACCTCGACATCCGGTAAAAGCGCTGCCTCTTCAGCATCAACGGCTGGCACAAAAACACGTTTGTACCCTTTCGCACGTGCTAATGCAGTCATCGGCAAAATGCCTTTAGTGTGCC
>JAAETJ010000962.1 GCA_024228495.1 bacterium
AACTGGATTCAGACAAATTTGACGACTCGACGGCGGACCAAACCGATTGGCTTGATTTAATCATGTACGTAGGGAGATGGGGCTCTGCCCCAAACCCCGCTGGGACTCCCACCCAGACCTCGGGGCGGCTTTAGCGATGAAGAGCGGGGTCCAGGGTGGAGCCCCAGCGAGGGCCCGGGGGCGGAGACCTCAGCTACATTCTTGCGGCGAAGCCGCCCCGGTGTTTGGGGTGGAGCCCCAACCGCCGGCGGCCCCCCTCCTGGCTACTCCACTGGCTATGAGTCTATAGATATGGCTTTCTTCTTTGATCTGGCCGCTCGTGACGCTGTAAGCCGTCATGGTCCTGTCCTACTGAAAAGTTCCTTGCATAACCCCACGCATTGTAGCCAATAGGTGTTTTGCTACGGCATTTTATTACTTGGATACTGTAGTTTATCAAAAGTCGGTTGGGGTTTTATTCACATGGAGAACCTAACATATTATGACATGAGGGGTGAAATATGTAGATAGTTACCGTATTGCCTCGAATAACTCCCCCCTTTCTGACCGCCCGGAAAAAATAACTCAAAATCCCCCGATCAATTCCCCATGGGGAGTTGTTTGAAACCATTCTAGACACATTTTTGTTCACCACTGTTGGTGCTCAAGCGTTTTTTCAACCTGTTCACGAGCTGTAATACGCAGTTCAGATGCCACTTCCGTTTGCGTCGTCATGTGAAAGGCAAACTTGAATAGAAAACCTAAACTTTTTGGCAAAACAACTAACTCGAAATAATAACTCGACCCCATATCCCTCAGGGCCGTAGCCAGGAAGGGGGGGGGGGAAACTTTAAGCTAGTGGGATTCAATCAAGCCACCGGTTTGGTCTCGCCGCTTCGTCGCCAAATTTGTCTGAATCCAGTTTGGCTGGTGGGCTCCGGCCCTGCGGCTTCGCTGCGCTCAGCCTCGGGCCGTTCGGGCT
>JAAETJ010000963.1 GCA_024228495.1 bacterium
GCGATAGTGATGTTGCCGCTCAATTATTGGAAAAGGCGCGGGATATTCGCTCAAAGGCGAATAGGCGCGAAGAAAACGGTTTAATATCTGGTGTGCAAGTTCGACTATGGTTGGCTCAAAACAATCTTGTCGCCGCTGCTCGCTGGGTTAAGGAGAACGCCGATCAGTTGGATGATGATCTGAACCTTCTCAATCGTGGTGATCATCTCACAATGGCGCGGATTTTGATTGCTCAAGATCAGCCCAATGCTGCCCTTGATCATTTGAGCCGACTGTTAGATTCCGCAGAGCAAGATGGAAGCATGGGACACGTCATTGAAGTTCTGACCTTGATGGCAATCGTCTATCATGCACAGGGGCAAACCGAAGAGGCGATGACTACGTTGAAGCGATCTCTCATGCTGGCGGAGCCAGAAGGTTACATGCGTCTCTTTGTGGACGAAGAGCAGACACTGGCAAAATTGCTCTATCAAGCAGCAGCGCGTGGAATCTTACCAGACTATGCAAGGCAGCTACTAACAGCATTTACC
>JAAETJ010000964.1 GCA_024228495.1 bacterium
ATTAAGCCCTTCCACAGCAATGCTGTCGATCCCAATCCTTCATCTCGATGCGAATCCAGGAGCGCCAGTAGGCGATCAGAATTAAGAATTCCCATATCATGTGCGACAAACTGATTCCGAGCGAAATCATACAGGCCGTCTCTTAGCCATTGTCTGACCGGAACATCGAAGCCTCGCTTCGGTGCGTTGAGTACAGAGCTTGGCACAAGACCATCTAGCGCCTTCTTTAGGATGAACTTCTTCTTGCCCCGCCGAACTTTCAAGTCCGCTGGCAACGAAAGTGCGAACTCCGCCAGGTCATTATCCAGGAAAGGAACTCGGGCCTCTACGCTGCAGCGCATCGTTGCCTTGTCAACCTTTTCAAGGTATCTGTAAGGCAAGAGTATTGCCATATCTGTATAGAGCAGCTGCTGAACACGATCCAGATGCGTGAATTCATTGGCCGCTTCAGTATAGTCGTCACTCCAATCATCCTCAGGCATATCGTTCCGAAAATCATCGGAAATCACATCAAATGGTTGACTGTACGGCGCCTCTTCGCTGAGGTAATAAGCGATTGTCCCGGCTCGTGTCGGCTGATTCAATATAGCGTTGACTCTCTTCAGTCGCTCGCGCCATCGGCTCCTAGGAAGCCCGCGAAAAACCGATGATGCGGTTCGCCAGAACCAATATGAAGACATCACATTATATCGGCGATATCCCGCGAACAGCTCATCGCCTCCATCTCCTTGCAAGACGATGCGCTTATCTTTACTGCACTCTTTGGCTAATTGATAAAGAGGTATGCTGGCTGAATCGGCGAACGGTTCATCGTACTGAAAAACCAGATCCGCGAAAATATCTTCAACATACTCAGTATTAATGCGCAACTCGGTGTGATTGGTCTCGAACTTCGTCGCCACCTCTGCCGCGCGAGCTAATTCGCTAACACCGCCGCTATTAAAATCGTAGTCCACAGCGTACGTATCAAGCGTTTTACCATAGTGCCTTGCCGCAAAGGCAACAATACTGCTTGAGTCAATTCCGCCGCTGAGCAGTACGCCCAGCGGAACATCTGCGACAAGCTGCCGTTTGACCGCCAGTTCCAGGAGTCTTCTTGTCTCATCCACAGCCTCGGGCTGCGATGGTCTAATCTGCGCAACGTTTTTCAATGACCAAAATGATTGTTCTTCGACCTTTAAGCCAGTCTGGGCATCAATAGACAGGTGCGTGCCTGGCGGCACTTTCCAAAGTCCATTAACGAAACAGGCGCGCCCCGTACTGTTACCGTACCAAAGAAACTGAGAAATCACCTTTGAGTTGATGGAGAAGTTTGGTAACCAGTCGAGTATGACCTTTGCCTCCGATGCAAATGCCAATACATCGTCAGATTCGTAAACATATAACGGCTTGACACCGAATCGATCCCGACAAAGGTAAAGCCGTCTTGAGACCTTGTCGTAAATTGCAGCCGCAAATATGCCATTCCAACTCTTGAGCGCCGAGACACCATCTTGCTCAAACGACTCAAGCATCACCTCAGTGTCGGAGCTAGTCGTAAGTTGAGCAGAAAGATGTTCGGCAATCTCTCGATA
>JAAETJ010000965.1 GCA_024228495.1 bacterium
GATGCTTGCCATGGTGATATTCAAAGGTTTCGGGGGACATATGAGGCAACAGAGCATCTGTTGCATATGGAAGAGCTGGGAGTATCAATGTCATGGGGGGTATTTCCTCGCGATTTTAATCTGGATCATCCAGATTTGTTTTGAATAATTCCAGATAGAACCTATAGCCCTGCTCGTAGGAAATCAACCATTGCAAAGGGCTATTTTGTAACTGTTCTAATCACGAAATATAAATGCAGATCTTTGATCCACGCAATTATAAACCTGCCTATAATCATTCGCTCAAAACAGCTCTTGCTGACCCACGGATTGTAACAGTTCGGCACCACTATTTACAGGACTATTGACTTTGGTGCTGACTTTTCGCAATCGGAAAAATCCTGCTTTTGAGGGTTCTAGAAAGGGCAATGCATTTGCCGGCGTGCCATCAATACAATCCAACCAGAGATCATAGTGCTTTGGAGCAATAACCACCGGGCTACGCTTGTGAATTTTCGATATTTCGGCGTTAGCCTTGGTCGTAATGATCACGGCGCTTTCCATTTCCGATCCATCCACTCCCATCCAGTTTTCCCACAATCCCGCAATGCCCATGGGACGCTCGTTCGCACTGGTAATGTAATAGGGTTGGCGATTGCCCTTAGAACCGCTCCACTCATAAAATCCATTGATCGGAAACAGGCAGCGGCGATATTTAAGAGCGTTGCAAAACGAGGGTTTTCGCTGCAGCGTTTCGGCGCGCGCATTGATCAATGTGGAGAACTCGCCTGGGTCCTTTACCCAATCAGGTATCAACCCCCAGCGCACCAGCGCGAACTCGCGTGAATGATCATAGCCAGTTCGAATGATCCCCACCGGCTGCGTTGGCGCAATATTATAACGCGGTGGAAAATCACCGATCTCACGCAGGCCAAATTGCTTGCCGATCAGAGCTGGTTTGGAAGTCAGTGTAAAACGAGAGCACATTGTCAATATTGCCGTTGGTTTGAAAGGGTCTCCAATTCTATTATACACATTTTTTGGTCAGTTATGTGATGTCCAGGGGCGGGACCCTCTGATCGATCGCGCGTGCATAATTTCTAGACTGTCCTTTGAAAGATATATTGCATAGGAACCGTTTTTCTTCACAGCCTTGATATCGATTATTTTTTTGACCCGTTCACATGCCTTGAAAGAGGTCTGCACAGGATAAGTCGCAATCAGGATATCAGCTTGCGAGCAATCCTCACCAAGGGCACCGATATGCATGCTATATGCGATCACCAAACCTTCAAACAATGTCGTACAGCCATATTGGTCGCATCGCCACTTACCGGAACGCTTTTCGCCAGCGCGTTGTTTGCTACTTCGAGCAGGCGCAAGGGCACCAAAACTGCTGCTCCAGCGATCCAGGCTATAGCGATCCTTTCTTGGAGCCATCGGCCACATGACCTTGTTCGCATCAATCAGAACAACATTCTTGCCATCGCGTTCAACAACAAGAAATGGGGTTGGCCGAAAGAAGGATAGGGTCAGCCCTGCAAGAATCAGTAAAAGCCCGCCATAGCGATAGTGTGATCGCCACAGACAAAGCCAAAGCCCCCCGAACACGGTCAGCAGCAAAGCGAAGAGATCAATGGTCCCTACATTGATGCGGGCATTATCAAACCCTGCTACATAGCGCGCAATATCGACGATCACGGCATTGCCCTGCCCCATTACTTGCAGGGGCAAATCATGCAAGCCAAACGGCATGGCAATCATCCCGGCAACAGCCATTGGCATGACAAGCAGCGATAATACAGGCATGGCCAGCATATTTCCGATCACTGAATAGGTGGTGATGTGATGAAAGTGATAAACGGCGATAGGGGCGACCGCAAACCCCGCTATGAGCGTTGTTGCAAAAATGCCGAAAAACACCAGCATCACTTTATCGATCACGCGCACCAATAAAAGCGAACTGCGCAAGCGCGTCCGCCGAAAAACGCCGCTTTCATAAAAAGCCACAAGCGCCACAACAGAGGCGAAAGACATTTGGAAGCTAACTGATAACAGGCTTTCAGGCTGGACAATCAATATGAGCAGCGCGGCAATAGAGACATTACGCAAGCTCAGCGCTTTACGACCGAACAAGATCGCCATAAACACAATGGTGATCATGATAAAGGCTCGCAGGGTCGAGATGCTCATACCAGAGAGTATGAAATAGGCCCCACCTCCCAAAATGGCACCGGTTGCTGCCATTTTGCGGATATCAAACGACAGCGCCAGGGTTTGTGACAGAGCCAGCAAGGCGCGCAGCACCCAGTACATCGATCCCGAGACCAATGCCATATGCATGCCCGATATGGCCAGCATATGAGCCAGCCCCGCGGCACGTATCGAGGACAGAACCTCCTTATCCATCGAGCGCTTTTCGCCAACAATCAGGGCCAGCGCTATGTCACTGCCATGCCCTGTGGTTGCTGCCGCGATCTTGTCCGATACCAGCTGGCGAACCCGCTCGTTGCGTGACCATAACCCACTCGCTTGATCGGTCCCGACTCGTTGTGCTCTGGACACTGCAAAACCAACGCCCCCCAATCGGGCAAACCACGCCTGACGCGCAAAATCAAACCCGCGAGGGCGCACAGGACCAGGAGGCGGGCGTAATACGGCCCGCAGTTTTATTCTTGAACCAACAATCAAGGGCTGGTCTTTTATGCGCGAGGTCACACGGATGCGGATTGGTGTTTGCGCGTGATCAAGTCTCTGGATAACCAGTTGCGAGAGATGCAATTGTTTTTTGTTACCCGGCAGACGGGTCACACGGTCCAACTGTCCCTCCAGGACATAAAACCCTGTTGTTTTTAAAAGAACCGGACCGCGGACAAACTCGGTGCGCATTTTAGCAAGAGCGAACCCGCTCGCCATACTGACAATGATAACAGAGATGGTCAACCTGTGAAAAAAGCGCCCGATCCCCACCGCAAAAACCAAACTAACAAGCCATGCAGCAAAGACAAAAAAAGTGGACGGCTCATAATTTTGAGAAAAATAACTACCTATGCCAAGCGCCAGAAACACCGGTAGCCATAGAAACAAACGCCCCTCTTCAAGGTCAAGAAAGCGCACCCCATGCCCCTTGAGAAAGTCCTGAACTTTCTCGCGCACGCCTTTCTTATAGCGATATTGGTAGCCCCCTTCGTGAATATTTGCACCCCTATATCTGGTATCCGGTATTTTCCCTTGGAACTTACATTATGACCTGCTCTATGATACACCGTTGCGAATACAATTCATTGAAAAACCAAAAGCAATGCGGCGCCATACTTATGGCGATCAGCCCAAGGACAACACATGACACAATCGGTCGTTACCAGATTTGCACCCTCTCCTACCGGTTTTTTACATATTGGCGGGGCCAGAACGGCTTTGTTCAACTGGTTATATGCCAAAGGACGTGACGGAAAAATGCTCTTGCGCATTGAGGATACCGATCGCAGCCGCTCCACAGAAGAAGCCATTGACGCCATTCTTGATGGCATGAAATGGCTTGGACTGGATTGGGAGCTTGAGCCGGTCTTTCAGCACGAAAATGCTGGACGACATCAAGAAGTAGCCAACCAGCTACTGGCGCACGGCAAGGCCTATCTCTGCTATTGCTCCCGCGATGAACTGACAAAAATGCGTGAAGATGCTCGCGCCGCTGGCAAGCCTCCTGGTTATAATGGCATTTGGCGTGATCGCGACCCGTCGCTTGCGCCAGATGATATCAAACCTGTCGTACGCTTCAAAGGTCCCCTTGAAGGGAGCACCATCATAAAGGATGAGGTGCAAGGAGATGTGACCTTTGCCAATAAAGAACTGGATGATCTCATTTTGCTGCGCTCAGATGGTTCTCCCACCTATATGCTTTCCGTGATCGTCGATGATCACGATATGGGGGTCACGCATATCATACGAGGCGATGACCATTTGACCAATGCGGCCCGTCAAGCGCAAATTTATGAGGCCCTTGGCTGGCAACCACCCAGTTTCTCCCATATCCCACTGATCCATGGAGCTGATGGTTCCAAACTCTCAAAACGCCACGGTGCCCTTGGGGTCGAGGCTTACCGCGCCATGGGCTATCTGCCCGCCGCACTGCGTAACTATCTTGTGCGTCTTGGCTGGAGTCATGGAAACGATGAAATCTTTTCGACTGAGCAGATGATAGAGCTATTTGGCCTCGATAATATCGGCCGCTCGGCAGCTCGTTTTGACTTCTCCAAACTGGAAAATCTCAACGGCCAATATATTCGCAATAGTGACGACAAGGATCTAATCTACGCTATCAAGGCATCGATTGCCGAATTTGAAGATTGTGAGGATCTCGCGAGCAGCCTTGAAGAAGCTGATTGGAACCGCTTCAAGATCGCCATGCCGGGGCTTAAGGAGCGGGCGAAAACGCTGGTCGATCTCGTCAATAGTGCCCGATATCTGTTTGCAAAAAGACCTCTTTCCTTTGATAAAAAGGCCACCAAGCTGCTCAACGATGAGGCCATATCAACGCTCAAGGGGCTGGCGGATGAGTTTGAACAAGTCGGAGATTGGGACGTTGAGACAATCGAACAATGTGTACGCGATTTTGCCGATAAAAAGGAGCTCAAACTTGGCAAGATTGCCCAACCATTAAGAGCAGCTCTTACCGGCTGCACGGTCTCGCCTGGCATTTTCGATGTGCTCGCAGTGCTAGGAAAAGAGGAATCACTGGGCCGACTGGCCGATATCTAGAGACCCATGGAGCCATTTTGCAAATACGCCCTTGTCCAATATTCGATGATCCTTTATTGATAAGCACACAAACTTGAACGTTAAGTACATTTTTGATTGCGCAGACATATTTGTGTTTCAGGAAGCGCTCTTCCACAATCGATTTGTAGCCACCCCGACATGTAGGATAAAATAATGAAAACGAACGATAATAAATTTAAAATCACCTACAAAGGCAAAGAAATGGAGCTCCCCGTCTATACCGGGACACAAGGACCCGACGTTGTCGATATTGCAAGGCTCTACAAGGAAACCGGATTGTTCACCTATGATCCGGGCTACAGATCAACCGCCAGCTGCAAATCAGACATCACCTTTATCGATGGCAATGCCGGTATTTTGCAATATCGTGGCTATCCCATTGATCAGCTGGCCAAGCACGGTAATTTCATTGAAACATGCTATTTACTGTTGCAAGGAGAATTGCCCACACAAGCCCAATATGAAGAATTCGAAGTAGATATCATGAAGCACAGCCTGCTTCACGAACAATTGATCAAATTCTATTCCGGTTTCCGCCGTGATGCCCACCCCATGGCAATTCTCGTCGGTGTATTTGGGGCTTTGTCTTCCTTTTACCACAGCGATGTTGATATTGATGATCCAGTATCACGAAACCAGTCTACGGTGCGCATGCTGGCGAAAATGCCTACCATCGCCGCCATGGCCTATCGCTATTCTCTGGGCCGTACTTTTGTGACGCCCAAGGGAGATATGAGCTATGCTGGCAACTTCCTGCGCATGTGTTTTTCCAACACCATGATGCCTTATATAGAGGACGAAGTGCTGACCCGTGCCATGGACAGAATTTTCATTCTGCATGCCGACCATGAACAAAATGCCTCAACCTCAACGGTGCGTCTGGCCAGTTCATCAGGGGCCAACCCATATGCGTGCGTCGCGGCTGGCGTAGTCAGTCTTTGGGGACCCGCCCACGGTGGCGCCAATGAAGCGGCACTCAATATGCTCAAACAAATCGGTACGGTTGACCGTATTCCTCATTACATTGAACGCGCCAAGGACAAAAATGACAACTTCCGGCTGATGGGCTTTGGTCATCGTGTCTATAAAAACTATGACCCGCGCGCCAAGGTCATGCAGGAAACAGCTCATGAAGTTCTCAACCACAAAGGTATCGATGATCCGTTGCTGGATGTCGCCATTGAGCTTGAGCGTGTAGCATTGTCGGATGATTATTTCGTACAGCGCAAACTCTACCCCAATGTTGATTTCTATTCAGGCATCACCTTGCGGGCTATGGGCTTCCCTTCCAGCATGTTCACCGTGATGTTCGCCATCGCGCGTACCGTTGGCTGGGTCAGCCATTGGCGCGAAGGTATTACCGAACCGGATCAAAGTATTGGCCGCCCGCGCCAAATCTATTTGGGGCAAACCAAACGCGATTATACCATCATGTCAGATCGGGGATAGTGAGGTGCTCGCTTTGCCCAACATGTTGTTGGGCGAAGCTCTAGGGGCAAATTTTTTATTTTGAAGAATTGATGACGTGATTGATGCCGACACGGAAGTAATCATAACCGGTGTAAATCGTCAGCGCGGCAGCAATCCACAAGATCACCAGCCCAAGCTGGCTGGAATAAGGGAATATTTTATCTCCCGCACTACCGGCCAACAAGAAACCCAAAGCGACCATTTGCCCCGTGGTTTTTAGCTTGGCTAATTGCGTGACACGCACAGTGACCTGCAACTCCGCCAAAAATTCGCGTAGTCCAGAGACCAGTATTTCACGGCATAAAATGATGATCGCCGCCCAGACATACCAACCGGTAATCGTGCCATCATAGACCAGCATCAGCAAAACAACCGAGACCAGAAGCTTATCGGCGATAGGATCAAGCATTCGACCAAGTGCGGATTGTTGATTCCAGGCGCGTGCCAGATATCCATCAAAGAAATCAGTTATGGCCGCCAAAGCAAAAACCGCCACTGCCAACCATTTCCCCATGTCGCCTTCAAGATAAAAACAGCCAGCCAATAGCGGCACTGCCAATATCCGAATATACGTCAAAATATTGGGGAGCGAATAAAGCATTTTGCTTGGAACGGCTCTTTCCATGGCTAAAAATCAATCCGGTTAATGAATACTATTAGACCATACCTACAGAGGCGCAATGTCAACCCGGATTAGCTTTGGAACCTTAAGAAGCTGCCTCATCGTGGAAAAAATCATATATGCTCTGCGCCAGGGTAGTCGAAATTCCCTCGACTTGCGCAATATCGCGTACGCCCGCATTAGTGACCGCTTTTGCCGATCCGAAATGGCGCAACAAGGCTCGTTTGCGCATGGCGCCGACATTTGGCACATCATCAAGCGGATTGCGCGCCATACTCTTCTTGCGCCGCGCCTGGTGTGTACCAATCGCAAACCGATGCGCTTCATCACGCAAGCGCTGAATAAAATACATCACGGGGTCACGAGGCTCCAGGGAAAAGGGTGGCCGCCCTGGTTTAAAAAAGCGCTCGCGCCCGGCATTGCGGTCCTGCCCCTTGGCCACGCCAATATAAGGGATGTCGGTGATACCAAGATCCGCCAGCGCATCACCCACCGCAGATACCTGTCCAGCTCCACCATCAATCAGTATCAGGTCAGGTTTAAGCGGTGCTACGTCCTCGTCATCATCCATATTACTTTGTTGCTCGAATTCTTCCAATTGTTTGAGATAACGCACGAAACGCCGTTCCATGACTTCGCGCATCATGCCAAAGTCATCCCCCGGCGTCAGGGCCTTTGATCTAATATTGAATTTTCGGTACTGGCTCTTGATCCAACCCTCGCGCCCGGCGACCACCATTGCACCGACGGCATCTGTCCCCTGGATATGACTGTTATCAAATATTTCGATGCGGCGCGGCGCGCTCTCAAGGTCAAAGCAGATTGCCAATCCTTCCAACAGTTTGCGCTGAGAGGCGCTTTCTGACAATTTACGCCCCAGTGCCTGACGCGCATTGGCGAGCGCATGTTCAACAAGCGTGCGTTTTTCGCCCTTGATGGGCGTGTGAACGTCGATTTTACGGCCCGATTTGTCACTCAATGCTTCACTGAGCAGTAATTTTCCGGGCAGATCATGAGATATCAGCACGCGGCGCGGGCACGGCTTGTTATCGTAGAACTGGGCGATAAAACTTTCCAGAATCTCAGCGTCGCCATGGCTTTTATCGGTACGAGGATAATAGGCCCGATTGCCCCAGTTTTCTCCGGTGCGAAAGAAGAACACCTGAATACAGGACTGCCCACCCTCACTATGCACGGCAAAAATATCAGCCTCATCAAAGCCTGATGCGTTGACACCTCCCCCGCCTTGCACATGAGTGAGAGCCGCCAACCGGTCTCGTAAACTCGCCGCAAGTTCATAATCTTGCTGCTCGGAAGCATCTTCCATGCCCTTGGCAAGGTGGGTTTGCACATTGGTGCTTTTGCCCGACAAAAAGCGACGTGCTTCGACGACCAGCTCGCCATAGTCTTGCAGTCTTATATCTTTAGTGCACGGGGCCGAACAGCGCTTGATCTGAAACAACAGACATGGGCGGGTGCGATTGGCATAGACACTGTCCGAACAAGAGCGCAGCAAAAACGCCCGCTGCAAGGAGTTAAGGGCCTGATTAACAGCACCAGCGGAGGCGAACGGACCATAATAATCCCCTTTGCGTTTGCGAGAGCCGCGATGCTTCAACAATTGCGGGGCTTCATGATCATCGGCGATAAGGATATAGGGAAATGCCTTGTCATCTCGCAACAATACATTGTAGCGAGGTTTCAAGCGCTTGATCAAATTGGCTTCGAGCAACAGCGCTTCTGATTCCGTTGCGGTTGTGATGACTTCCATCGAACTGGTTCCCATGATCATGCGCTGAATGCGATTGGTATGACCATTGAGACGGGTATAGCTGACAACCCGCTTGGAGAGCGCTTTAGCCTTGCCTACATACAGCACATTGCCATGCTGATCGAGCATGCGATAAACACCTGGTGTGGCGGGCAGCGTTTTGACAAACCGAGCAATCATCTCTGGTCCATGGGAAGACTCATTAACAGTGGTCTTGTTGGGCTTCTCGCTCATAATGATAACGATCTCAGGTCAGCATTCTTTGTTTGATCATCCGATACAAGAGCGCCACCCCACCAGCTGCAAGCAGATGTTTTATGGGATGCCCGGCGATCACTTGCCCGGTAAAATCATAAATCTGATGATCCCCCAATTCGAACAGTTTCGCCAGCCCATAAAGGCTAAGAGCGCCCGCAATATAATTTTTCTGGGAATATCGGCTGCGATAAAAGAACAGTAAAATGACAATTGTCAGCAGCGGGAAAAACTGTACCCAGACATAAAGCCGTAAATCGTCATATAAATCCCACACAAGCACCGCTCCAGCGCCAAGCGCCAGACACGGAAGCAGCAGAAGTTTTTGCGCGCGCTCATCCAGATATTCGCTCAACAGCGCCACAAACAATCCCATAAATCCAACAGCCATTGGCAGGCGGTCCCAGACCAGGCTCATATTAGCAGGATGCAAATGGTACCAGGAGGAGCCAAATGCCACGAATGTAACGCCAAGAAAAAACACGCCCCAAGAAAGACGCGCTTGCAGGTCACAGCTACGCACGCAAAAAATCAGGCCCATAAGTCCGACAAACAAAAACGGTATGTTTGAGACCACGTTCCAGAAATTGGGGACGCCAGCCTTGGTGCTTTGACCGGCAAATTGATGATAGGAAATATCTTGGGATATTGGCGCCATCAATAAAATACCGACTAGCGTAATAACAGAGAATACCAACAATGGCACATAGCGTCCGATTCTCATCATCCCTCCAATTCCTCGCGCAACATCTCGAGACGCAACCATTCCTCTTCCAGATTATCATGTCGTTCTTGCGCTTCAGACAAGGCATTAACAGCTTTTTCAAAGGCATCGGGATTGCGGGCATATAATTCATGATCATCAAGCTTGGCCTGATGCGAGTTCATGACTTGTTCAAGTTCTTTCATCTGTGTTGGAATATTTTCCAGAGCAAATTTATCCTTATAGGAGAGTTTGGCACCAAACTTACCGCTCGGTTTATTAGCGCCCTGCTTATTTGCGCCCTTTTGCTTTTTTTCTTTTGAGCTAACTATTTGCTCTTTTGCGAGCAATTTACGCTGCTCAAGCATATCGCTATAGCCGCCGGCATAGCTGAGCCACCGCCCCCCTTCTTCGACAGCCAGTGTCATACTGACAACGCGATCAAGAAAGTCGCGATCGTGGCTAACCAGTAACACTGTCCCGCTATAGTCCGACAACAGCTCTTGCAGCAGATCAAGGGTTTCAAGATCCAGATCATTTGTTGGCTCGTCCAGTACGAGAAAATTGGACGGACTGGCAAAGGCGCGCGCCAGCATCAAACGGCCCCGCTCACCGCCTGACAAGGAACTGATGGGGGTGCACGCCTGTTCGGGTAAAAACAAAAAGTCCTTCATATAGCTCATGACATGGCGTTGCTCATCGCCAACAGCGACTATATCGCCGCCGCCGCCCGTCAATATGTCCTTGAGGGCCGCGTCCCCATCAAGGCTTTCTCGTTTTTGATCCAATGTGACCACATCCAGATTTGCACCAAGGCGCACCGAACCGCTATCTGGCGCAAGCTCTCCCGTCAGCAGGCGGATCAACGTTGTTTTACCCGTGCCATTTGCCCCGACAAGACCGATCCTGTCGCGGCGATTGATCTTGATCGACAGATCCTTGATAAGATCACGGTCACCGTATGATTTGGAAATTTCCTTGGCCTCGATAACCAATTTTCCAGAGCGCTCACTTTCCGAGGCCGTAATATTATCTCGATCAAACTTCTTGCTCGCACCAGCCTTCATTTCCTTCTTTAAATCTCGCAAGGCATGCAGATCACCAAGACGCTTTTGATTGCGCTTGCGCCGCGCAGTGACGCCATAGGTCAACCAGTGCTCTTCACGTACAATTTTACGATCAAGCTTGTGGCGCATCTGCTCTTCTTCTTGTAAATGCTTTTCACGCCAATCCTCAAACAGCTCAAACCCACCCTTCATGTTCTTGGTGGTGCCGCGATCAATCCAGATGGTGCGCGACGACAGATTAATCAAAAAGCGCCGGTCATGGCTGATCAAGACAATTGCCGAGCTCATTTGCTTAAGCTCGCTTTCAAGCCATTCAATGGTTATCACATCAAGATGGTTAGTCGGCTCGTCCAGCAGCAAAATATCTGGTTCGGGCGCCAGTACCCGGGCCAGCGCGGCGCGGCGAGTCTCGCCCCCCGACAGATCTTGCGGGCGCTCGCTGCCTGTCAGTCCCAATTGCTCCAGCAGATAGATGGCGCGATAATCGGCTTCGCCATCATGGAACCCGTCTTCCACATATTCCAGCACGGTTTTGTAGCTGGAGAAATCGGGTTCTTGTTCGAGATACTGCACTGTCACGCCCGGCTTAATAAAGCGCTCCCCTTCATCCATCTCAACGAGATCAGCAGCGATTTTCAACAGGGTAGACTTACCCGATCCGTTACGCCCCACAAGGCATAATCGTTCTCGTTCCCCAATGGTCAGGTTAGCACCCTCCAGCAAGGGGGTGCCGCCAAATGTCAGGAATATGTTTTGCAAAGTCAAAAGTGGTGGAGCCATAGGGTGAATTACAGCGCCTCGTCGATGCTGGCAAGCCTGTTATCCAAGATCCATAAATCTAGCCGTTGATATAAGGTCTTCAACTCTTGAAGACCCGATAAATCAAGGAAGAATCGCCCTTTATTGATATTGATCGTTTGACAAAATCAATTAGGAACCTATTTCTAGAACCTATATGATCAAAACCATTGACGAGTTCGTGACCTATGGGCAAGAGGGATTTAGCTGGATGCAGACGAAAAATACCAACCGGTCGGTTATTCAAATCAAGAACCTGTCAAAGACCTACCCACCAGACTTCAAAGCCCTCAACGAGATCAACCTGGAGATCGAACACGGCGAGATTTTCGCCCTGCTGGGCCCCAATGGGGCTGGCAAAACCACGCTAATCAGCATCATTTGCGGCATTTCAAACCCAACATCCGGACGGGTGTTGGTCAATGGAAAGAATATCATCTCTGATTTTCGTGCCACCCGCGCGATCATTGGACTAGTGCCGCAAGAATTGACCACGGACGCGTTTGAAACCGTCTGGGATACGGTCTCGTTTACGCGCGGCCTTTTCGGCAAAAGTCGCAATCCGGCCTATATAGAAAAAATACTCAGACAATTGACCCTGTGGGATAAAAAGGACGACAAGATCATGAGCCTGTCAGGGGGTATGAAACGCCGCGTGCTGATTGCCAAAGCCTTGTCCCATGAACCAGATATCCTGTTTCTGGATGAGCCAACCGCTGGCGTAGACGTAGAACTGCGCAAGGATATGTGGGAGATCGTGCGTGGCCTGCAAAAGACCGGCGTGACGATCATTCTGACCACCCATTATATTGATGAAGCCGAAGAAATGGCCGATCGTATCGGTATCATCAGCAAGGGTGAGTTGATCCTGGTGGAAGAAAAATCAACACTGATGAAGAAGCTGGGTAAAAAACAACTAGCGCTGGAACTTCAAGTAAAGCTGAAAAAAGTTCCAAAAAAACTGAAAAAATATAAACTCGAGCTGGTAAATGATGGCAATTGCCTCATCTATACCTATGACACCAAGGCCAAACACACCGGCATTACCGCTCTCTTGAGCGAATTGAGTGATGCCGGCATAAAGTTCAAGGACCTCAACACGAGCAAAAGCTCGCTTGAAGATATTTTCGTCAATCTGGTGAAAGAAAAAACATGAATATTGAAGCCGTCAAAGCCATCTATCGATTTGAAATGGCCCGCGCCCGCCGCACTGTTTTTCAAAGTATTGTCTCACCAGTTATCTCAACGGCGCTGTATTTCATTGTCTTTGGATCAGCGATTGGCTCGCGTATTACCCAGATCGAGGGTATCACCTATGGCTCGTTCATTGTTCCTGGCTTGATCATGCTGATGGTCTTGACGCAAAGCATTGCCAATGCCTCCTTTGGGATCTATTTCCCCAAATTTACCGGCACTATCTATGAAATCTTGTCAGCTCCCATATCCTCATTTGAAATTGTCCTGGGATATGTGGGGGCGGCGGCCACAAAAAGCTTGATATTGGGGCTGATTATCCTCGCAACAGCCCATCTGTTTGTGCCTCTTGAAATCCTGCATCCCTTCTGGATGCTGTCCTTTCTGGTCCTCACATGCATCACCTTCAGCCTGTTTGGCTTTATTATTGGCGTCTGGGCCGATGGCTTTGAAAAACTGCAGATTATTCCTCTGTTGATGATCACTCCACTGGTTTTTCTGGGCGGCACTTTCTACTCGATCTCCATGCTGCCGCCGTTCTGGCAAACGGTCTCGTTCTTTAATCCGGTGGTCTATCTGGTCAGTGGATTTCGCTGGAGCTTTTTCGAGATGGCTGATGTCAATGTCTGGTTCAGCCTTGCCATGATCGGCTTTTTTCTGGCTCTGTGCATGGGGACGATCTGGTGGATCTTCAAAACAGGCTATGAAATCAAGGATTAGTTGTAAAATTTTTGGGGAGGAAAGCAAACGCTTTCCTCCCCCCATTTCAATCCAAATCATGTCATTTATTAGTTTGAGCAGATCAAGACGCCGGCAACTTTCACACAAGCACCGTTATTTCTATTGAGGCGTCTGGTGTAATAGCACCCATTCCCAGCATGACGATGCCACCTCTTGCCACGGCCAGAATGACGATGTTTTCTTGAGTTTCTATGACAATGTACAATTGGTGGATTCGCATGCTTTGGCTGACAATTTCGTCTGTGACGATGCCAGGCTTTATAGCCCCATTTATAGACCATATGACGTCGTTTGTTCGCATGACATCCAGAGACCTGAATAAGATGGTCGTTAACGGACTGGTGCGCTATAAGTTTATCGATCGAACCAGGGGTCAGTACCGGCCCGGCCAACGCTGCAGCCATTCCAAATGACACCGCAAAAACAAATCCGATCAATCCCGACAATAACATTTTAATCATGAACTTCTCCTGGCTACGTTCCTAAAGGGCTAATATTGACATTCAAAAGGATATCAAATCGTTGTTTGCCAATTCCAAAGCCTAGTAGAATAGAATGATATTCTCAATGAAATTATCTCATTAAAGCTAAAATGATTAATCCGGGCCAGCTGAATAGCACTCAACTACCACGATAACCGCTAGCCACTACATACATCTCGGCGCTATCGGCGCGACTGGCTTTCGGCTTGATGTGCTTGACGATTTTAAAGTCACGTTTCATATCGGCCAGCAAGGTGTGCTCGGTACCGCCCGCCAGCACCTTGGCAACAAATACCCCGCCAGGATTAAGAATTTCCCGGGCAAACTCAAGAGCAAGCTCGCACAAGCCCATAATACGCAAATGATCGGTTTGCCGATGCCCGGTAGCTGGTGCTGCCATATCAGAAAGAACCACATCAACGCCTTTATCACCAAGCAGTTCCCCTATCTGCCCAGGTGCCTGCTCATCCATAAAATCCACCTGCAGGAAATGCACCCCCGCTACCGCATCCATTGGGTTAATATCAATAGCCACCAGATGCCCGCCGCCATACTCGGTACGGATGCGTTTTGAAGCAACCTGCGACCAGCCACCCGGCGCTGCACCCAGATCAACTACACAGCAACCCGATTTTAAAAAATGCAGCTTGTCGTCAATTTCCACAAGTTTATAGGCCGCTCTGGAGCGATAGCCATCGCGTTGAGCCGCAGCCACATAAGGATCATTGAGTTGGCGCTGCAACCATTTGGTCGAAGAGGGTTTGCGGCCGCGTGCTGTTTTTACACGAACCGAGAGTTCGCGCGTGCCCTTGCCCGTTTTGCCACCAGTTTTTGATGCTTTGGCCATCATCTTTCCCCTCTGTTTCTTTTAGCTCTGTAGCGTTGTCGCGATTGCCCCACATTGTCCTCGGCCATTAACGAAGCGAGAATTCCCTCGCGCAGGCCACGATCTGCAACACGCAGACGATCACAGGGCCACATGCGCATGATCGCCTCTAAAATAGCGCACCCTCCCAGCACCAAATCGGCGCGTTCCGCACCGATACAAGGTTGCGCCGCTCGTTTTTCAAAACTCATATTGACCAAGACACGTGAGACATCGCGCACGTCAATGGCCTTCAGCCAGCAGCCGTCCACCTTGCGACGATCATAAAATGGCAAACCCAGATAGATCCCGGCCAGTGTGGTGACGGTCCCGGATGTTCCCAAAAGATAGGCCTGACCATCTGCCAACTGTTTGGCAATCTGGTTCTTTTGTTCAAAACCTTCCAGCAGATCCATCACATAGAGGACCATTTTTTCAAAGATCTGCGGCGTCACATCGTGACCGCCAAATTTTTCTGAAATCGTCACGACCCCAATTGGCAAAGACGTCCAGCAGGAAATAGTGGATTGCGCTGCCAGCCGATCTTTCAGGCTATTGCGAGTTGCGGTTTGCTGATTGCGCAAATCAAGCCAGATCAATTCTGATGAGCCACCACCAATATCAAACACCAGCGCTCCGGTGCTATTTGGCTCCAGCAATGACGCACAGCCTGAGACTGCCAGACGTGCTTCTGTTTCCTGATCGATAATTTCCAGCTCGAGACCCGTTTTTTCACGTACCCGCTCAATGAATTCCTCGGCATTTTCAGCGATACGGCAGGCCTGCGTTGCAATCAGTCGCGAACGTTTAACGGCCCGGCGCTGCATCTTTTTGGAACATACATGCAACGCGTCAATCGTGCGTATCATAGCCTCTTCTGACAGCATGCCAGTGCTGCTGACTCCCTCACCCAACCGGATTATCCGGGAAAAGGCATCAACCACTCGAAAGCCACGCCGAGACGGCCGTGCGACAAGCAAACGGCAATTGTTGGTGCCAAGATCAAGGGCTGCATAAACGGGTGGAGTGATTTTGCGAGAAGATTGCGCTACGCCACCAGTTAAGCGAGCACCGGTAACCCCTTTTGCCGATTGCGAAGGCACGCGCCCAGCGGATTTGCCCTTTGAGCGTCTGCGCTTATGTTTTCTGCCGGTTTTATCTGGCTCTGGCAGACCACTCATCCCCAAATCTTCTTTGGAGGCCGATGGGTGTCGCTGCGCAAAAAGTCCTTGTCCATCAACCGGCCGCCCTTTATCGGCTGGCCTTGTCACTTCTATTCTCCAGCGCCTGGATTATGGGCTAGCAACGGGCCCTTTCCCCTTGCTAACCGATCCGTCAGGCGTCTTGCCGGATTCACACTTGATATCACTCTAACATTTTCAGCGAAGCGGTAAAGAGCAATCTTGTTTCGTATGGATGAACCAGTTAACAAGGGCATCACTGGCGCTTCATCGCGCCTATTTTCAATAAGGAAACACTCTCTATGCCTTACCCTCCCAATGCAAAAAAAAACCAGCAGAAAAAAAGCTGGCAAAAACGTGGTTCGGCAAAATCCAAAGGCGGGGCTGGCCGCAATCAGGATTGGTTGTATGGCAGGCACGCAGTGCTCGCAGCTCTGGAAAATCCCGATCGCCATATCGACAAGCTCTATGCAACCAGTAACGCTCTAAAGGATTTTGAAACGCTGATCAGGCAATCTGACCTGACCGCCACGCCCGCCACGATCACAGAGATCAGTGCGCTGCTACCATCCGGCGCCGTTCATCAAGGGATCGCTGTGAAGGTCAAACCGCTCCCGGAAACAAGCCTTGAAGATCTTCCATTTGACCGCCCGGTCATTGTCCTTGATCAGGTTACAGATCCTCACAATGTCGGAGCGATTCTGCGCTCTGGCGCTGTTTTTCATGCCTCCGCGCTCATCATGACTCGGCGTAACAGCCCCCCTGTGACGGGGGTTTTGGCGAAATCCGCCTGCGGAGCGCTGGAGCATGTTGATATGATTTATGTTGGCAATCTCGCGCAAGCCCTCAAAACATTAGGAAAAATCGGTTTTTGGAGAATAGGTTTCGCGGGCGAAGCGAGCGATGCCTTTGAGAACTCAGCCTCCTTGCAAGACCAGCGCCAACCTGTCGCCATTGTGCTTGGAGCCGAAGATAAGGGGTTACGACGTCTGTCAAAAGAGCAATGCGATGAAGTATGCCATATTACAACAAATGGCGCACTTTCTTCTCTCAATGTGTCAAATGCCGCTGCGATCGCGTTACATGCGCTTGATCAGGCAAAAACATAAGTTTGCAACGGCCAAACCTAATTCAGCGTACTGGTTGTTGCGGATCACCGGTCTGTTTAAGACGTTGCCCGAATGCCTTGATAAAGGCTTCCAGCGTATTGATGTCAGCAATATCGCGCGCCAGGTGGCCGACCGCGCTGGCATTGGATTCAAGGGGGTCAGCAATCATTGCAAAGGCCTCCGCATCCACACCGCGAGACATTTTCTCGCCGTATTTATCGCGCAACCGGCCAACGCCGATTTGGTCACCCCCAAGTGTATAGGAAATGGCCGACCGCAGTATCTGCATGCGCGCTTTGGCGGGCAGTTCACCAGGCATTTGCCACTGAACGCCCAAAAGTTTTTCATACTGCTCCCCGGCCTGGTTCCATTTTTTGCCATTCCACAGAGCCAATGACTTTATTTCTCCCGCTTCACTACTGTCATCGCCCGCAAGCAATTCCATCGCTGGACCAGAGCGGCCGAGTTCCGCATAAGCTCTTGCCTCCAGCAATCTCCGCGCTTCACGCACCTGGGTTGGTAGTTTTGGCTGACGCGATTGGTAGAGAGTTTTCAACGCCTTTTTAGGGTGATGCTGCAAAAGATAAACCATCGCCAGACGAATAGCGACCTGTGCCCGTCCAGCCCCTTTCAAACGCCGCGAAACCTGATGCTCCAGCAACCCAGCAGCCTTATCAAGCAAATCAACCTTAATCAGGCGGTCCGCAAGGCGACGAATCATTTCATCCCCGAGGCGTCCAGGCGGGGTCAAATGTTTATGATCATAAAACAGAGCGAGGGCCTTGATGGGAGGCAAACTATCCGCTTTATCTTGTAAAAAAAGATCCTGAAACTGTGATTTCATGCGATCTTGCAGGGCCAGCGCGCGCGGTGAACGAGGAAAGGCTTTCACAGCCGCCTTCATCAATGCAAATGCCTCATTATAACGCCCTTTGGCCAGATGCAAATCGGCCAGCCGATACAAAACTTCCAGCTCAATATCATCGCCGCGCCAGACAATCGACAATCGCTCCAATATGTCTATGCCAGCGTCAGATTTCAGCTCTCCGCTACGCAGTCGCAAGTCCGTTAAATGTAGTACAGCTTTCGCGGTGACCGGCCGAATATCAGCTTTTGTTGCGTCTGCGTATAGTTGCAAAGCCTCACGAGGACGATTTTGCAATTCCATCAACCGTCCTTCCAAAAACTGGCTCATCGCACCTTGCAAGGGCGTCACGCCTTTCTTGGGCATATTGTCGAGTTCGGATCCAGCCAATATGGGGTTCTTCTTTTCAATGGCGACATCTGCACCTACCAGACGAAACATTGCCTGATGGTTCGGCAGATAAGACTTGATTAGCGGTTCGCCACTCTTCATCTCAGCCAATGATCGATCAAAGTTTTTCAACTTGTAAGCCACGACCCCTCTCCATAGGGAAGCATGCTTATTATTTTTAAGATCATTGGTTTTAAGATCTTCTTCAGCCTTCTTGTAGCGTTTTAACAACACATTCGACATGCCTCGCAGAAGCCTGAACACCGGATCCTTGAGGATGTCCTCATCTTCGCTCGCGGTAATTGCCAGCATCCCAAGCGCTTCGGGAGCCAATCCGCGCGAGAGCCAATGCTGCGCAAGATCAAGCCGTGCCCGGCGTTGAGCTCGTCCACTATTGCTGACAATCTTCTTTTCAAGATCAAGGGTCCGGCCAATGAATTTACCAAGATCACGGCTGTTAGCGCTGTTAAATATCAATTTGTGAGCCTGAATAAGCCGTTTATTATGAGGTTTCTCCGCTTCAGAGATAACTTTTTCAAGATCTCCCGACAGATATAAACCATCTACACCGCTAATTTTCAGCCCCTGATCTGAATTTGTCACGCGCAAGCTGTCAGACAATGGCCGCACGACGATCCCGTGAATAGTTTGAAAAAGCTGAAAATCCACATGATCATATATCTTTTTTATACTTTTTGCGGGCCCCGTGCTGGTCCGGACCAACAGATCATCGCCGCTAAGACGGTCTTTGATCTGGTGCAGGCGCCCCTTTAATGCGGTTGCAATATAGACCTCTTCGACACCCGCGCTATTGACTCGCTTGGCAGGTTCTAACTTTTTCGAACTGCCCGTGACAAGGTCACCAATACTTATACTCCAGTTGGTCTTTCGTTGTGAAACTGACGAGAGCCAAGGGCCGGAAAGTTGAAATTCAAAAAGCTGGCTCTTTTCTCGAAAACTGTGGCGAATATCATTCACAATCCCGCCAAGCCGCGCTTTTAGTCCTGTCAGATCGATTTTCTTTGAACTATCCAAAAGCACCCACAACGTCTCATTGCGTTGGAAAATCGCTGCGGCCACCTTCTTTTTTTCAAAGGGAAAGCGAAGCCGCACGCTATTTTCGTTGCGCTCGATATCAATTTCATTGCTGCTCATCTTGGGGGCAGGTGTCTTATCAAGTTTTGCCGCCGCCTGCTTTTCAAGTGGATTAAGGCTCCCGCGTGGCACGGTCTTGATTGGAGCTATTGAGCCATTGCCAGATACGGGTGTCTTCGCGCCAGGTTTGGTAAAAGGGGAAACCGAGACTTCTTGCGCCTTCTCACGAACAAGCGAACCAGCGCCGCTAGCCCCGTCAATCAAAACAGTACCAGGTAATTTTTCAGGCACCTCAGTAGAGCTGTTGGCAACAATGAGAGGGTTTTGGGAGACAGTTGCCAATCCTTGCGCCGTATCTCTCTTAACAGGGCCGGTTTTTAGCTTGGCTTGTTCGTTGGCTTTTTTAATATCTTGCTTTGAACGCGCTGGCTGCAGAGGTGAAATCTTTTTTGTTTGTGCCCGTTGCTCTTTCGCACGAACTGGTGATTTTTTTTGCTGGGCTGGCGGGATTACAGAAACGCCGTTCTCAGCAGGCAACGAAATTTCCTCCATCTTTTTTTTTCCATCACCTGTGTTGTTTGGCGCGATAGCAGCATAAAGTTTGCGCTCTATTTTAGACAGTTTCACTGGCTTGTTGATGGTCAGGTCGACAACGTAATTCTGCCCCTCGCGAAACGCACGCACCTTGGTGCCTTTTACAACCTCCATGATGACCTTCAAGCTTTTAGGCCCAATGACGTGCTTAATACGCTTTAGGTTTGCTGGTGGATTATTTTTAAGAAGAGCGAGATCTGGAATGGCGCGCCCACCAAACAAAATAATTACATCGTTTCCTTTACGGGTGAATTGGGCGGTTACAAATCTATTCCAGTTAAACGAAATGCGATGAAAGGTAGGTTGTTCGGCATAGCGAACATCAACCAGCAATGGATCCGTCTGTGACGCTTCCTGGCGTACCTGCTCTGCGAGTGCCAAACGTGCTGTCTCGGCCACCTTGGCCAGCTTGTCGACAATATCTTGCGGAATACTGGGCGGACGACCCCGCCAATTTTTTGAAAGAAAATCGACAACCAGATGGTTGCCTGCCTGTAACACGTTGACTTTAAAGTCTCGCACCATGGCAAACCGCAGTCCAAAGCCATCTGGATCACTGCGCGCAATTGTCAGGACATTGGGCAGCTTGGCAACAACGTCTCCAAGGTCAACAGCAACTGATTTTTTGAATTTGAGCACGAAAACGGTTGAGATGGTATTCGAAGAATATTCTGGCAACTGATCAAATTCGAACACTAGACGGGAAAAGCCCTTCTTTTTGCGAATTTCCAGCGACGCTTCGCGATCACTAGCCCACCCCGGAACCGCACTTAACGATATCACAAAGGTCGCCAGCAAAATGAGAAAGCTGCTTTGGGTGTATTTCCGGTTGGCATTCATCTGGTGCATGTACCCATCAAGGTGCTTGTTAATCGGATAACCTCGCCATTGCATTTTGACAAGCACGTCATTCGAATCACCTGCAAGTCTATCCCTATAGTGGCTAGTGGCAAGTTAATCGCAGCACAATCTGGTCGATCTCACCAAATTATCACCGAATAAACATCAATCATGTCCCAAAAACCACATCTGGATTATTGATCAACGACTTTGCTATTTGCCGTTTATCTTGGGAAGGTCATCTAGATTTTTTTCGGTAAACTTTTGCCGCGCAATGCCAGCCAGAGAAATCGTTATCTGGCGGGCTTTCACAGGAGCCATGGCTGCCAGAATCGCTGACATGGCCTGGGGTTTCATATTTTTCATGATTCCCAACAATACTTTTTTGTCGAGCTCATTAAAAATGAGCGCAGCCCCCTTGGGCTTCATGGAAGAATACATCTTCACGAGCATAGCGAATTGCGTCTTTTTTTTCTCTTCTTGCACCTTGGCAAAACGCTGAATTTTTGTGTCAAGTTCCTTTAGTATGTCAATTCTCTGATCAATGCGCTTTTCGGCCGCCTTGATCAGATTGAGGCGCAACCCAAGTTCTTTTTCACGGGCGTCGAGCTGTTCGCGCCGTTTTGAAAGGCTTATCAGTAAATTCCTTTCTGCTTTTGATCGATGATCGTCACCACTCAGGCTCACAATATCTTTGGGCGTGATCTTTTTGGCACCAATGCGCTTGGGAGCCAAACTTGTATCTTTCACCTTTGGTTTTTTCTTGGAACTGTCCACCTTTGGTTTTTTCTTGGAACTGTCGCGGGGGGCATCAGGGATTGCCTTGGCAATCGATGGTGCAGAACCCGTTACCATATTTTTATGGCCCAGTAACAGCCCCGCAATTTTCAAGGATAGCAGGGAAAAAGCGGCAAGAGCCACAAGAGGTAAAAAACGTACCGTTCTCATTAATTTACTCCCTCTGCATCCACCATCAGACCTTCGGTCGATTGCTGGTTCTGAGGTGACGCATCAAGATCGAGATCCTCAAAACCAAGCATTGTATTTCGTAGATCATTAGCAGAATCCAAGACCGTCTCAGTGGTATTTTCGGGTTCTTTTGTACTGCGGGCCTGCTGGCACGTTTCTGCATGTCCAATCATGATGACAAGCTTGCTCATGGTCTGTTCAGCGCTTTCAATTTCGCCTTTCAAAAGGCGGTTCATATTGCGTCCTTTGTCGATCTGCCCTGCGAGCTCTTCTCCAGAATCTTGAACGGTACCACACAACCCCTGAATAGCCTTGTCTGCTTTGGCCGTGGCCACCGAAAGTTCACGGATGAACTGATGCATGCCTTTTTGCTCATCACGCAATCGCTCAAGTTTTCGATTGACACTAATGCAGTAGAAAATCGTCGCGACCAAAAGGGTCGAGAGTAGTCCTTCAACGATTAATCCAAGAGAGCCTTCAATCATGATATCACCCGTGATCCTGTTATTTCTTGTTTGGTATAGTGAAAGGAGCGTGATCAAGCACAAGACACTGTTTCTCGGGCACTCAAGCCTGAGGGTCTTGAGGCGCACCATTGGCGGCCTCGCTCTGCAAGCTGATGCCACTATTGAGACGAATGGCAACATGTCCGTTTTTGCTACCCATCACCCCCTCGCTCAATGCGACATTTCCGCTCTTGATACTAATGGGATCGTCCGGTGCACATTCCAGCATAACCGTCTCTCCTACTTGCATTTTCAATAACCGTTGCAATGGCATGCTCATCTCGTACAATATTGCCTCAACTGGCAATTCCGTATTCCAGATTTCATGGGCCAAATGCTCTTCCCAGATTGTGTCATTACCAAATTTTTCTCCCATGAACCCTTGCAATAAGAGCTCCCGAATAGGTTCCAGGGTCGAGAGAGGCAGTACCACCTCAATGCGCCCGCCACGGTCTTCCATATCAATCCGAAGTTCGACCCGAATAGCGGCATTGGATTCTCTGGCAATCGTCGCAAAGCGCGGGTTAGTCTCAAGGCGATCAAGATCAAACGTAACTGGCGACAACGGCCGAAAAGCGTTTTCGGTATCTTCCAGCACGACCTCAATCATTCGCTTGACGAGATTGGTTTCGATCGTTGTATATGGTCGCCCTTCAACGCGAATAGCATCTGAACCGCGCCCTCCCAGCAACACATCAACAATAGAATAGATCAGGTTGGACTCAACCGTCACCATGCCAAAATTATCCCATTCTCTGGCGTGAAACACCGCCAGCATCGCTGGCAGGGGAATAGAGTTCATATATTCACCAAAGCGTATTGTAGTAATCGAATCGAGGGTAACCTCAACATTATCTGACGTAAAATTGCGCAGACTTGTCGTCAACAAGCGCACCAACCGGTCAAAGATAATCTCGAGCATTGGCAAACGCTCATAAGAGACAATCCCTGAGTTCAAAATGGCCTTTATGCCGATGAGATCATTATCACTACCTTCACTTGCCTTATATCCTAAAAGGCTGTCGATCTCACCCTGAGAAAGCAATCTGGCAGCGCGCTCACTTGAGCTATCATCCATTCCACCGTCGACAAGTGAGGCCCATTGAGCAGCCACCTCGCCACCGCCGCCACCGTCATCCCCACCTTCAATACCAAGATCAGCACCCCAAGCGGCAGCAAGGTCATCCTGACCACCTTCTTCATCTTCCAGACCTGTTTCAGCACCCCATGCAGCGGCTAGATCATCTTGCGATCCACCCTCATCGTCCTTGATACCTTCATCATCGAGGCCCAAATCAGCTCCCCATGCATCAGCCAAGTCATCTTGGTTTCCATCACCACCTGAAGTCATCTATATGATCTCCTATTCCCCGGCACCGTCATTTTTAATCTATCAATCAAGAGTTACTGGATGATCATTTCCTTAAACAAAACACGCTTTATTTCGGCGGGATGAATAGTAATATTGATCCGCCGCATCAATTCATTCTTTAGGCGATAAACACCCGCTGATCCTTCCAGATCAGAGCCTCTCATTTCGCGCAGATAAATTAGAAACATATCTTGAATACGCGGCATTTTCGGCGTCAGCGCATCAATGTTTTCCTGGCTGTCTGCCTCAATGGCGATTTTCAATTTGAGATATTGTGGCCGCTTGCGTCCGGATGCGAGATTGACCACCATTTCAGGGATATCGAAATATATCGAGGGTGCTTGCGCTTCAGATTTTTGCGCATCCATCGGGCCGCCACCAAAGAGTCCCATAAAATAGGCTCCTCCTGCTCCGCCAACGAGCACAACGACAGCAGCGCCGATTATGATCATCATCATCGGGAACTTCTTTTGCTTGCCATCCTCTTCAGCACTTTCCTCACCATCAGCGATTTCTTCATCGTTGACTTCATCTGTGTCCGCCATGGCACACCTTCTCCTGGAGCCTTGTTTGTTCCAAATCACGCAAAGCAATCTTGAGCTAATCCGCTCGGCTATTTTTGCCGCCCAAACAGTTAACCCTTCATTACCAAGTCACTTTATACGGCAGATATTGCCGGGAAAATTTTGCCCCAAGTGACAGGATACCTAGTTAGAAAACACTTATCACACTGTAATTATTATCGTTTTTACTGGCACGTCTTGTGCACTATGATCATGGTTAATGTTGACCCCTCTTCAGCAGAGCCGTTCAAGCCAGACCGGAGTGCTGAATTTAAAGCAAGCGGTGCAAGTCTTATGGAAAATACGATTCTCGTCTCCTTATCACGGCAAATAACCTTGCAACGGAAAATGGACGTTATCGCCAACAACATGGCCAACATGAATACACCCGGCTTCAAAAGTGACGAACTGAAGTTTGAGGAGTTTTTACCAGCCGTTGCTCGCGTCGAAGGATTTGACGGCGCAGACAAGCTGGTGAAGTTTGTGAACGACCCTCACATGATCCGCAATATGAGTACGGGAGCGGACCGCCAGACAGGACGTGAACTTGATGTCTCGATTGGAGAAGGTGGCTGGATGGTCGTCGATGCCCCGCAAGGCGAGCGCTTCACGCGAAACGGTCAACTCAAGCTCTCTGGTGAGGGCACGCTTGTGACATCCGAGGGATATCCCGTGCTTGGTGAAAGCGGCGAGATCAACTTTGATCCGGGTGAAACCGGCATCGTCATTGGCAAGGATGGTACCGTCTCTACCTCTCAGGGCACCAAAGACAAATTGCGCATCGTTGAGTTTAAAGACCCGCAAGCAATGAGCAAGCAAGGCAATAGCCTTTACAATAGTGCCGAAACACCCGCCGATGGCGAGAACATCACCATCACCCAGGGAGCCTTTGAAACGTCTAATGTGCAGCCGATGAAACAGATGACGCAGATGATTGAAACCGTTCGCGCTTACGCGTCTGTCGCCAAGATGGTGGAAGCTGTGGACGAAACCAGAGGCAAGGCCATTCAGCAACTGGGTCGCCTGGAAAACTAGAGCTTCCAGCCACAAATAATTCGCACGCATGATATAAGACAGAAAGAATAACAAAATGAGATCACTACAGACCGCCGCAACCGGCATGCACGCGCAAGAGCGCAATGTTGAGGTTATCTCCCACAATATAGCCAATATGCGCACCACCGGCTACAAACAGATCAGGGCAGAATTTCAGGACCTGCTCTATCAGGACTTGCGCCGAGTTGGCTCCAGCAGTTCAGACAATGGCACGAAAGTCCCCACCGGCATCCAGATCGGCTACGGTGTCAAGACGGCGGCGACTTCACGCATAATGAGCCAGGGGAGCCTGCAATCGACTAATAAAGATTATGATGTGGCAATCCGGGGAGAAGGCTTCTTGCAGATCACGCTGCCTGATGGACAAACCGGCTATTCTCGTGATGGCTCCCTTGAGCTTGATGCCAGCGGCAACCTTGTCACCCTTGATGGATACCTGATCGAACCCGCCATCACCGTGCCAAGCAATGCAAAATTATTCTCCGTCAGTAAAGAAGGTGTGGTCGAGGTGACCCTTGATGGGCAGACCGCACCAACCACTCTTGGTACGATCCAGATTGCACGCTTCATCAACAAGTCGGGCCTTTCGACCATAGGCGACAATCTCTATCTTGAAACAGCCGCCAGCGGCGAACCTGTTATCGGAAGTCCCGGAGATGACGGTTTTGGAACCACCATGCAGCGCTTTTTGGAAGCCTCCAACGTGAATGCTGTAGCTGAGCTTTCCGACCTCATTGCCGCGCAACGCGCTTATGAAATGAATGCAAAAGTCATCAGCTCATCCGATGAGATGATGCAAACAACTTCGAATATCCTTCGTTAGATCAAGTGGGGATTAAACAATGAACAGCTCGATTTATAAATTGCGTGCTCGTTGGTTTCGTGATGAGTTCGTCTATCCGCTTATTCTGACATTTGCGATGACGGGTTTTTTGCCAAATCTGGTGCACGCACTATCTCTGGAGCCACAACTTCATGAGAAAGTGACGGTAAAGGGCCAACTCGTGACCCTTGCCGACCTGTTCGATCATGCAGGTCTTAACGGCCATACATCTTTGTTTCGCTCACCTGACCCCGGCACCACCGGCCATATCTCCGTTCAGCGTATTCTATCTGCAGCCAGAAAACATGGGCTCAACATCCTTCATCGGCCAGCCTTTTCTAAGGTTACAATCTCGCGCTCCAGTCGGAAGATTGAACTTGATGTTCTTAAAGACATGATCCGCAATCGCCTGGAAGAAAAACACTCAACCACGAATGAAATGAGCAAACTGGTCATCAATATCAATAACAAGACAAAAGACCTCCATCTGGATGAAACATTACAAGGAGAACTTGCATTGGCCAGCCTTGACTGGTCATCACGTTCCCGTCGCTTTACGGCTCGTTTTTCCCTGTCTGGACGTGAGCCGGTTGTTATAACGGGCACTGCGGACCTGATGATCGAAGTTAGTGTTGCCAAAAGAAATATAGCCAAAGGTATAACGCTGAGACGCGGCGATCTGGAGCTTAAACCGGTGCGGTCAGTTAACCGTCGCGCTCCGCGCTATAGCAGTATTGAAGATATGATTGGTATGTCGACAAAACGCTCCTTGCAAGCTGGCAAGCCCGTTAATATCAATGATCTGGAAGCGCCGAGACTGATCCTCAAAAACCAGCTAGTGACCATTTTACTCGAAGCGCCGGGTCTTATTATTCGCGCCGAAGGCAAAGCCCTTGCCAATGCGTCAAGAGGAGAGGCCGTCAAAGTGCTCAATACCCAGTCCAAACGAATTATCCACGCAACAGCCGAGGCGTCTGGACTTGTGTCGGTCTCACTTAAGAAATCAGTTGCTTCTGGCAGTTAATCAGCTGAGTTGATTAGTTATTCAATGTTGAAAAGGTTCAAGCATATCGTGATAAATGTAAAGTTTTTTACACGCCTCCCCCTATTGGCCCTGCTGATATCAGGTTTGGCTGGATGCAGCAGTATGGATCGGTTATCCGAAATTGGCAAAGCGCCGCCGCTGACAAAAATCAGCAATCCAGTGCACCAACCTGGTTATCGCCCGGTCAGCCTACCGATGCCATTACCGGAAAAAGCCTCATACAACGATAATTCTCTATGGCGTAATGGCTCCCGCTCGTTCTTCAAAGACCAGCGGGCCATGAAAGTTGGGGATATCCTCACCGTCAATGTGGAGATTACCGACAAGGCAACTATCAGTAACGAGACCTCGCGCGACCGCACGTCGACGAAAAACCTTGGCATCGATAATCTGGGTGGCTTCGAAAAACTGGCAACCAAACTATTGCCATCTGGCGCTGATGCTTCAAATCTTGTGGGTGTCAATTCGACCACCAGCAATGCGGGGAACGGTTCGGTGGACAGATCAGAAAAACTCATCACCAAAATAGCTGCAATCGTGACGCAAAAATTACCCAATGGCAATCTGGTCATCGAGGGGCGTCAAGAAGTGCGCGTCAATTACGAAGTTCGTGAAATGATGATTGCTGGCATTGTGCGTCCTGAAGACATATCAGCGCAAAACCGCATTGATATTTCAAAAATTGCCGAAGCACGGGTTTCTTACGGAGGTCGTGGTCACATCACCGATGTGCAGCGGCCACCGGTCGGGCACGCGGTACTTGACGTCCTGCTTCCTTTCTAACCCCAATCATAGCAGCTCTGAGCGCGGTGAGATTTAATGACGACCTCAGGAAATTCTATCAAAGACTGCGTGACAACGGCAAAAAAACAATCGTCGCCATCACTGCAACAGCCCAAAAACTGGCCACCATCGCAAACGCTAAAATCAGAGATATGGAAATAAATTCAAACTGACTTGATGGATAAGCCTCCGTTGCCAATGCGCGCCCGCGCTATGCACGTCGTATTAAAGCCCGCAACAGATGGACAGGACATCTCTGGCAAGGTCGCCAGGCTCGGTCGTCATGGACGAAGAAGATCTGTATCGCGCTATCGTCCTACCTCACGTTCAATCCGGTCAGGGCCCGGCTTGTCAAACGCCCCCTGAAGCAAGGAAAAAGAGGCACGGTAAAACACTGATTTCTATCATTTTCGGTTACTGCCATGTGAACCGTAATTTCGCTTACCATGCGTCTCTTTCCTTCAGGTCACTGCGCGAGAAGCCGTGCTAACGGGGATAGATATGCATTAAAAACGTGCCCTGATCCCGATGGTTCCGTTAAACGAATAACTGTCAGCAAAGTTCTCAATATCGGTAGATACCGAGGCCTCGCTATAAAGCGAATATTTGTCATCAC
>JAAETJ010000966.1 GCA_024228495.1 bacterium
TGATCGCCCTCATGTCCTTGAGCTTTGCCCGAAGCACAGCATCTCTGATGATTCTGTCGATGAACTTCACAACGTCTGTGTATGCCATGAAAATCTCCTTTCGTGCTGTGTTGTGCGCGGCCAAATATACAGATGGTCGGGTAAAGACGCGGCGTTACCGCCGCGCCCTCCCCTAAGAACGGTGCGTGCGACTTTCACCGCACACCGCTCAAGCCTCTCTAATGCCCTATGACGGACACGATGTCAATACGGTCAACTTTGCGGCATGAACTTGCCGATGACAATTAGCGTGCAACAAGACACAATTATCCATCGTGCCTTTGCCGCCTTTCGATAACCAAACGATGTGGTGTATGTTCCAATCCGTTTCCGGGTTCAGTTTCTGCTGACATATCAGACAATTCCCTTTCTGCTGTCTCCAAAGTTGCCACCTGCGCCATTCTCCCTTCAAGGTGTCCTTTACTTTGTAAACCAGTCGTTTCTCAAAGTAAGGTTCCCATTCTAGGTCAAATGGATTGGCCGCTGCTCGTATTTTGATGTGCCTTTTTATCGGCACACGTCCAGCATGAAAAAGATGCCGTCTTTTGCCTTCAACTTCACCGCTAAACGACCAGGCATACCCGTTTCCTCTGGGGAAGTATTTCTTCTTCACCCATCCCCATCGTTTCTTTCTATGTCTTCGTCTTGCCCATCGCCATAACTTCTCGAAGATGGCTGTATCTACATAATAGAAGCTCTTTTTGCTCGCATCGTGTCGGAAGTGTTGCGCCCAACCCCGTATGATGGGGTTGAGTTTCTTCACTATCCTTCAAGGCGGCGTTGTTGGGTTCTTCTTGATAACGTCGCCAACCTTAGCCACGATTGATTTCACATTCTCTTTGCTGGGTCGGGTGATGGTTTTATCGCCAAAGCGTCGAATGTTTCTTCCAAGAAAGTCAAAGCCTTCTTCTATATGTGTGATGCGTGTCTTTTCTTCGGAAAGGGTTAACCCTCTTTCTTGCAGAAACGCTATCACCAACGGTTTTACTTCCCGTTCTAACAGTTCTTTGGAAACGCCCGTAATGATGAAATCATCCGCGTACCTGACGATATGCACTTTGGGGTTGTTCGGGTATCGTTTGGGAAAATGTTCCTTCAATACCTTTTCCAATCCGTCCAGCGTCATATTCATGAGGACGGGAGAGATGATACCGCCTTGCGGCGTTCCTTCCTCTGTTACGTGGAAAGCATCCTTTTCCATGTAGCCCGCTTCCAACCATTCGCGGAGGATGGCTTTCTCCATTGGGATATTCGCCAGCATCCATTCATGGCTGATATGGTCGAAACAACCTGCGATGTCCGCTTCCAACACCCATCGGGCTGAATGTTGGCCGCTGAGTAGTACAAAACTGTGTTGGATTGCATCCGCCACCGACCGCTCTGGCCGAAAACCGTAGGAATTCGGGTCGGCGGTTGTTTCGGCGATAGGTTCAAGAGCCAGCAGGTATAACGCTTGCATTGCTCTGTCTTTCATCGTCGGGATGCCCAACGGTCGTTTCTTACCATTCTTTTTGGGAATGTATATGCGCCGCAGGGGTTGAGCTTTGTAACCGTGTTGCCTGAGCGCATGTACCGCATCCATCTTCTTCTGAGGCGTATTCCAGATTTCTCCGTCTACGCCTGGCGTGTTCTTGCCTTTGTTTTCCGTCACTCGTTTTACGGCCATTGCTTTGCCGCTGAACGAGCGAGTGAGTATGCGTTGCAAGGCGGAAACCTTGCGCCACTTACCCTCTTTTGTCGCCTTCACGATACGCGCTTGCTGTCGTCTCACATTGCGGGTAATGTCATACCAATCTATGCCATGCCAACCATTCGTATTGTGGGTAGGCGCATCAGTTGATGGGTTGCCCATCGCGGTTGGTAGCGATTGTGCAAGTTGTTTCATTACTGCCATCTGCTTTCCTACCTTATGACGATTTGACAAGCTCTCTCGTGATGAGAGACCTGCTGGAAGTCTGCCCGCTTTCGTGTGAGATGATGTTGGCGTGTGCCTCAATCCCTATTTGTTCCATTACAGAACAACATTCGCTTTTTCCAGCATCCTTTACCCGTAGTTCTATCGGCTTACCTCACGGTTCGCTTTCCTTGACGGCGGAACGCCGTTTAGGAAAACTACGGGCTTACCACGTTTCGCATGAGTACCATTTGTGGGTTAGGTCTGACCTCTCCGCCGGTGACGCTACATCTACGATGGGTGAGTTAGCAGCACCCATACTTGACCACTTACCTTTTGGTTCAAGCGTTGTGGAGGATTCTTTTGGTTTCCTGTCACACAATACCTTTCGCTTGTTCGCAGTAACGACGTTTATCAGTCATTCACATATGTTGACCATACCACAAAACCCTAGCTCCCGGCCTGCATGGTATTAGCAGTCGCCGCTTCCTCTCACGATTCCACGACCATCTCAGTTGAGATGAGGCTTCATTGTCCCGAAGGCTTCGCACCGAGCCATTGCTGGCAACGCACGCTCCGGTAGGGTGCTGATGGTAGAACATCAGGTTATGTCTTTATTTGTTAAATCATAACA
>JAAETJ010000967.1 GCA_024228495.1 bacterium
CAAGCTTCCAGCCCGGAGTCCGAATTTGAACGCCTACGCCGAGCGCTGGGTAAGATCGGTGAAAGAGGAAGCGTTGTCAAAGCTGATCCTATTTGGTGAGGCTTCCTTGAGGCGCACGCTAAGTGAATACCTGGTGCATTTTCATACGGAGCGGAATCATCAAGGCAAAGACAATGTGCTGTTATTTCCAACGGCCGCGCAAGCAAAGAATCGTGATGACGGATCAGTTGTCTGTAAAGAACGCTTGGGTGGGCTGCTGAAATATTACCATCGGGAAGCTGCATGAGTGCGATGCCGACACGGCCGCTCAAACTCTGTGCAACCTGTGGACGATGATGGCTGATCTGTTTCCCACCGATCCTAAGCGCATCCGTGAGCGCATTCGCCGCTACGAACGGGCCCTAAAAAAGGAACTGGAAGCGGGATACGGTGGAGACGGTTACGGGAAGCGATATTTGCTCGGGCCACTGTACATGTTGATGGGCGATGTCGACGGTGCGCTCGCTTCTTTCGACTGGTATGAAAAGGCCTATCCCGACGACAGCGGAGACCCGTACCAATATCTGACCTGGGCACCGGCACTGTTCCACGGTGGTCGCAAGCAAGAGGCGTTCAATAAGCTTTACCAAACCATGCTCGAGAACCTCTATCTCGTACCCTTCCTACTGGGCCGAAGTCCCCAGCGACTCGATATCTGGCACGGCAGCAACCTCGCATGGATTGAGTACGCCGTTGAGGTCCCTCAAGAGTTGCTGAATCTATGGGACGATGTTGCCTTACAGTGGGCCCGAGAAGTGTCGGAGCACCCAGCCGTGGTCGAAAAGGTAGCGCGTTATATTGCTATCCATCGGGAGTTGAAAAGCGAACCACCCGGGCCAAGGCGATCTGCCTTGGTGAATGAAGCTTTCGCCTTGGAGAAGACCGCTATCCCGTTACACTGACGGTGACCTGTTGATAGCTACTCTCGCGTACTCTCTTGGTACCGGAGAACTCAACAGTAGCCGCATGAGTTTTTTGACCACACGGGCAGATGATGCGGGAGATGGATAAGTCAAAAGGCGGTCATCCTGAAAACACAAACCACGCTGAACCGAGTTTTTCCGAATACGCCCAAGCCAAGGCAGACTCAAATATCTCCGACACTCAAGCCAAACGCTGGCAAAAACTCGCGGCGGTTCGCCGTGGCGGGTTTTTTGTCAGGGAAATTTACACAATTGATGTGTTCGCTAACTTAGGAAATGCGCAACCTATTGTTTAATAAGTTAATAGCACAAGCAGGCATACTAGTTGCAAGGAATAAGGCGAGTTAAGCATTGATGGGCTTCGGCCTAGCCGGTATCGGCTACAAACGGCAACGCAGTAAGACTGCCTTCTAATTTGCCAAAGGCAGCGCAGTAAGATTGCCGCATATCTTACCCGAAGGCCCACAATCACCCCGCTACGGCGCGCGCCCTGGCGGGGTTTTTCTTATCTCAAGTTACCCAGGAATGCCGCTATCACCTTCCTTTCCTTCCCCATATCTGAGGGAACAGGCCTACAAGCGTTCCTAACCCCAATCCCAGCCCAGCAATGATGCGGCCTTCAGGATCGAAATGATTCTGGAAATAGAAGCCCAGCCCATAAATCAACAAGGCCGCGACATAGAATAGTGCCTTGTAGCGAAACACCAAAAGGCTCCTTTTTTGGTTAACTCATTTAAAGTATAACCAACCCCTTCCTCTCCACAAGCTCGCAAGGATCGGGGCAGGTTAACGATCAAAAGGAAGATGCCGCACGGG
>JAAETJ010000968.1 GCA_024228495.1 bacterium
GTAAAAACATCAAGGTACAAAAGTTGCGGTCGGCCACCCAAACATCTTCTGGCGCTACGGTCTTCAAGACCTCGCCCAATAGGGAACGCTCCTGGGCGTGTCCATCTTCACAGGGGAAGACATCAATGGGGAGGTGCAGTGCCGGGTCGAGCACGACCAGGGATTTGCCGGGCAAGGCCCCCGCCGCCCGGGTGCGCAACTCCTTGATGCGATGCTCGCTTGCCTCAATGCAATTGCCGTCGAGCAGTTTGACCCGATACCCCGGCAACCATGGCGGCAGTGTTCCGCCAAGCTGCTCTATGACGGGTATCGCTTCATCAGCGGCATATCTCACCAGGGCTGCCGAGGTATTGATATCCAAGCACATCAACTTGTTGTATACCGAGACGATTGACGTACCTATCTCATCTTTGGCGGCCTGATATGCCGCGTTGACCGATTTTTGCGATCCACAAACCACTTGGCTCATGAGATTAAAAACCGATGAGAACAACAGGTCCCGCGTATATTGCGGCGTATCCAGGCCGTCAAACCAGGCGTCCAACCTTTCCGGCTGCAAGATGCGCTCAGCCAAGCCGCGTGCCATTACGGATACCGGACTCTTATTAACGAATGGTTCGAATATTTCTCCAAGCATGACGAATCCCCCGGATTGTGTTCATTCACCCAGGACATTCTCCCTGAAAGCTTCTCGGTTGTCTAGATTTCCTTCAGTGGCCAAGATCTTTACAAATTCGCTTGGTTTGGATTGCTCGGATAGTACACTTGCAAAGCACGAATGGGATTACTGAGCTATGGCAGTAGACCGTTGCGTAAATATTAATTCATTATGCTTCAAATAGTTACCACCTTTAAAGGGTTGGTGACCAGTTATTCGAAAATCGGCACATCTCAAAGATAATTGCCCTGATTGCAACCATGCACGCGATTCA
>JAAETJ010000969.1 GCA_024228495.1 bacterium
AATTCGAACGTTGCCGCAAAGGCAACCGCCCGTAAATCGATCCATGCTGCGTCTCCCCTAAAATCAAGCTGTCGCAATATTTACAACGAATCCCGTCGCGCGTCCATGAAAGATGCGCCAGCCATTTTTGTTACCACTGTTCAACGTCGCTGATTTCTGGTTATCGGATATGGTTGGTGGTGAAAAAAGATATAGCAGAACACCTTTAAAATGATCATGCAATCAGGATCGAAAAGCGGCCAGCGCCGGTGCGCCGCCCCCGCGGAGGCCGGGCGTAAACCCGAATAGCCGTGAGCAAAAAAAAATCAGACTGAATCAAAATAGAGGTGTTCTGCTACACAACAAGCGTATCAACAATGATGTGTTTGATCTGAGATCAAATCGCTCAGAACTATCTCCGCGGCAATAAACATAACTCGCTATCAATACGTTTTCTTTCAATCAACCATTCGCCAGCTTCCCAAACGCGTGTCCAGTCAATCGTCTTGATTCCATTTACACATTTTGGATTCAAGAACTCATTCTTGTACTCAATTTTGATCAATCTATTACCGTCCAAATGAATTTTGTACGAGTATCGAGTGCAACCGCCGCTCATATCGTCGCATATACTTGTTTGGACCATATTAAGCTTATCATTCCAGACCAGATTGAAATGGGTATCGGTCACTTCAATAGGTGACCCAGGCATAGGGGAAGGAAGAAACAATTGTCTCCATTTCATAAAACTATCAGGTGAGATAGTGCCGTGGGCCCTCCTGGTTGACAGAATCACTCCTTTTGATTGCTGTCCAGCAATCGTGGCATTCCTATTGGTGACAAAAAGATAGTTCCCTGATTCAATCTTTCGGGAATAACCGGTCAAATTCTGGTGCTTCCATGAACTCGTTCCCAGATACCTTTGTAGCTCGACTGGAAGAAACCGTAAGTCAGATTCCTGAATGTCCGGATTGTTATTGAATTTTTTCTGGAATTCTCTGCTATCGATGGAAGTCTCTTTGTTATTGCTTCCAATGCCTGCCGGAGCGCAAGCAGTAAGGATAATAGTAACAATCAACAAGAATACAGCTTTTCTCATCAGTGCGATATGTGCATCAGTCATGTGAATTTCAAGCTATGTGTTTCCACCGCAACCATCCCAAGGATGTTTTCACACGGTCAGGGTCGGTTTTTCACCTCCCGCACTCTTCCAGTCAGTTATGCTTGAAACATTATTTTCAATTGCGTATTTGAAAGTTAGGAGCTGACTGTCTTTGTTCTCGACTGCTTTTGTTCAGAACAAAACTCGCCTGTCACGATACCGGACATTTTTTTTCATGGTCTTTCAGGCTGGTTGAGAAACTGATGAAGATGCATAGATGCACTGCGCCAGCCATCGTGCATGCCGCTGGAAACCGGCGCTGAAATTGTGCTATCCTCCCCCATGGTCGCGATCGCAAAAATATTGTTGTTTCTCCAGATTGTCATCATCGCAGCGGCAGTGGGGGCGGTTGTTGCGTTCCTTGGTCTGTTGTTGGTTGCCGGCTTGTCGGGGGCCGATGATGTCAATGGCGGTCTGGCGATGGGTGCGGCAGGTTTCGCGCCGGTCGGGGCGCTGGTCGGGGCAGCACTGGGTGTCTGGCTGGCATGGCGGGTGATCGCGCGCA
>JAAETJ010000970.1 GCA_024228495.1 bacterium
AGCGCGTGCATCCTCTACTCTTCCGTCTGACAAGGTAGCCAAGGTGGCACGCAAATTTTTGATAGCCTGCAGGCCAACCAGTGCGCTATGCTCATCAGCCTGCAGTCCAAGCACATTGCGCAGGAGCTTTTCCGCGGTATCCAGTTTCGCTTTCTCCAACGGGGCATCGGCGATGGTGCGCAGCGCAATGCTGATAACTGGATAAATATCGCCTGGAGTGGGTCGTTCAATTGCAATGCGCTGTTGAGTGCGCTTGAGCAAATCTCTAAGCACAGGCAAGGGGTCTTGTGAGGTCGGGGTAGAAGCTAAAATATTTTCAGCCTGATTCAATTTATTAACTGCCTCCTTGTATCTGGTGGCGGAGGCAGCTGCGCGCACTTCAATGAGCTGTTCGATGACATTGATACTGGTTTGTGCAGTCGAATTGTTGCTGTCGATATCCACAACGCTTTGCAAAGTGGATAGTGCTGTGTGCAAATCTTCAACCGAGACTCTATCCTTGCTTAATGATGTGGTCGCGGCGGTTAGCTGTAATGACCTGAATATATGCACTTCGGAGTCAATGATATCCAGAGCGTCCTGCAATGGCTTGCGCAATCCGATAGCCGACAATTCTGATCGCGCCAGATCAACATATTTTCTTGCTGTGTCGAATTGTGTGTCGTCAAT
>JAAETJ010000971.1 GCA_024228495.1 bacterium
GTTATGGCGAGTGCTGCACCACTATGTGGACGATGCCCGGGAAAAAGCTGATCACAGCCAGGTTAAGCAAGTCGGCATGGATGAAACCTCCCGACGGCGAGGCCACAACTGAGATGGTGAAAATACTCATTCAAGCACCCAGTCAAATTCATCCCATTTTTGTTCCGCTTTTCTTACCGAACTAAACACTTCTTTTCTTTTTGATTGCACCGACTTACCAATGTTTTCCTTGATCCATTCATGGACTCTTTTTGTTGGAACCGATTCCATTGCTTTATGAATAACATCTTCAGTTGTTTTTGATACAATTGCCGCAAGCGATAGGAGCAAACCGGTGAAACCACTCTTGTTCTGATCTGCTTCCATATTTTTTAACTTACCAATGACTGACTCAATCACTTCGCTGCTGCCAAGTAATCTATCGTTTGGCTCTGCCTGATCAGATTGTTGCGCTATAAAGTCAAGTAGCTCTTCACGCAGTCTTTTTGTTCTTTTTCTATGAGCATCAAAACCCTCTACCTGCATTAAATCAATATGGCAATCGCGGTATACCCCATTAAACTTTATAAAGCTTTCGGCCAGTTTGACAATCTGAATCACTTCTTGCCATTCCAAAAGCTGCTGTCTAAATTCAGCTAACCAACTCAGTTTTGCTTCCACTTGCTGCGGATCAAAATGTTCGTTGGCGCTAAGTTGTTGCTGATCCAAAAAACAAAGGGTTTCCATTGCCCATTTGACCAACTTATCCACATTCATATACCGACTTTTGCTACGTTGGTTGGGCGGAGCCAATGCGGCCAGTGACGTCTGTTGAACTTTTCTTCGGGTTTCATTGGCCAGTTTGACAAATTCATTCCAGTCTTGGTCATCTTTAAGTTCTCGTTTTAAAATAGCCGCCACCTTATGTTTGATATCATAGATGTAGCACGTCTGCGGATGTTGCCGGCAGAATATTTCAATACCCTTTTTCAAATCGCTTCCATGGTCACTGATGATCTCCTTGGGCACACCGGTATGTTCAATGGCTTGTTCTAATTGCTGGTAAACGATCTGGCCATTGGAGCTTGTGACAGGGAACATGGCAATCGGTTCCACATCTTCATGATTAAGGATTGTCTCCGCAACCGGTAAGTCGGTTTGGCGAAGCCCCAAAATAACCAAACACTTCTCACTACCCCATTGAATCGTATGGTCGATTATCCATATCCAGTCAGCTGCCTTTTGTTTTCTGCGTGTCAGTTTGTAGTATCCCAAACGCAGCAGCCACAACCGGCCGGCATACCATGATGGCACAGACAAGGGCAGCTTAAAAAATGATGCAACCATCTCTATGACACGGCTGGCAGCTCTCAGACTCGTCGATGATGTTAACACTAATGACAAAAAAAGATGGATATGGCCGATCGAGTAGGTATGGTAGCAAGGCACTTGATGGAATTTTTCCAAATCACAAAACTCATCTCTCTTTACCGTTTTTTTTTCTTCACGATTTGTTGCAATTGCTTTTCCCTGACCCTGGTTTGATTAAGTTCAGATTCAAGATTTTTCACTTTCTCTTTTAACTGCGTGTTACGTTTTTTTAAATATCGGTTATTGTTCTCAAGCCGCTTAACATTGGATTTGATATGTTTGTATTTAGATTTCCATCGATTTCGGCTTTCTTCAAAAAAACGAACCAGTTTTCTGACCGGACTCTTGAAGTGCTTAGCGTTGGTATCCATCCTATGATCAGGCATCTTTTGACCTCCTAAAATTGGGTTAATCCTCCAATTTTATAAATACCTGATATTACAGGAAATGTCCAGTAAAATAATTATTTATAATAAATTCAGGGTATTATACTTATTTTGCCATGCTCATCTTGAGTAAACTCAAAGATGATGAGCAGTGTATTTGGCTTTCTTTGATTGACGTTTTAGAAAACAACTTACAGCTCTGCTCATAATTACTTCAGATTTACTACAATTTTTGGAATAAAATTGGACAAATTCTTCGATAAATCTACATCTCAAATATCATTGATTTTCATCACCCCAGATAGGTACTGTGAATTGCGGCTTCAATATCTTCATTCAACACAAACGCCGTGAATGCGGAAAGCGACTCATATTCACTGCCCTCGTGTGCGGGGGTTTGAAATTTGCCCGCCTTGACACCTGCAATTCTACCACAGGCAATGGGACATCCCCGGTAGCATCCATTATTTTTGACCAGATGCTGTTCAAAGAACTTATCGTAAAGTTCTTCCCCCTTTCCCCATGAATTGGAATGCCAGTTTTTTGTCGGCCAGTCACCGGCGGCATCATTCGGTCCCATATCCCCCGGTGTTCCGTGTTCCTTGAATCCGGCAGCTGTCTCGCTGTCTCGAATGATGTCCATATTTTGAAACCACGTCCATTAAGATTCTAATTGCCTAGCCTGTCATCAATCATGGCGCCCTCGTGGGCCTGTAAAGCCGTTTTGGCATAAACAGCCAGAATCCCGCGTTTCACCTTCGCGGGCGGTGGAGACCAGGCTTCTAACCGTCTGGTAATTTCTTTTTCAGAAATAGCCAGATCCAGTTTTCTCGAAGGAATGTCGATCAAGACGGGATCGCCTTCTTCGACGATGGCTATAGGGCCGCCAACCGCGGCCTCAGGGGCCACATGACCGATGGCAGACCCTTCGGTAAAACCTGAAAACCGGCCGTCGGTAACCACGAAAACATCGTCAGCCTTGCCCGCGCCTACCAATGCATCTGTGGTCATCATCATCTCCCGCATGCCGGGGGCTCCCACGGGCCCTTCGTAGCGAATAATGATCACATCTCCCGGTTCTATTTTTCCGGTTGTGACGGCCTGATAGGCATCTTCATCCGAGTGAAATATCCGCGCCGGACCCCTGTGAGTCATGCGATTGTCTGGAATGGTCGTAATCCGGCCGATGGCACCTAACGGCGATAGGCTGCCTTTCAGCACCGCAATACCGCCGCTCGCAAAAACCGGATCTTCGATTGTTGTGAGCACTGCCGTATCGGTCGATCCGGCATCTTTTATGATTTCCGCCACCGTCTCTCCTGAGACCGATATAACGCCAACATCCAGCATGGATGAAAGCTCACCCATTACGGCCGGTACCCCCCCGGCATTATGCAGATCAACAACCGTGGCCCGGCCGGTTGGAATGACCCTTGAAATAACCGGCACCGTTCTGGAAAGTCGATCGAAGTCGTCGAGGCCTATATCTATTCCCATCTCGCGGGCAAAACTGATCAGATGCATAACTGCATTGGTGGACCCTGCAATCGCAAGCTCCACCGTGATGGCGTTTAAAAGACTCGCCCTTGTCACGACCGCAGAAGGCCGCATATCGCTTTTCACCATCTCCACAATTCTTCGGCCGGTCCTTTTGGCAAATCTCAATTTTTCGGCGTAGACGGCCGGAACCGTCGATGAACCCGGCAGCGCCATGCCCAGGGCTTCGGCAATTATTTGCATCGTGTTGGCGGTTCCCATCAATGAACATGCTCCCGGTCCCGGGCAGACTCGATCTTCAAAAGCCCGCAGCCGCTGCCGCTTTTCTTTGCCATCGGGCCGGGCGCCGAATACTTCCTGGCCGAGTTCGGACATTACCACCTGCCGGTCCTCAAATCTTCCGGGAAGTTGCGGCCCGCCTGAGAGAAAAATGCTGGGAAGTCCGGTCCGCATTGCCCCGATGATGACACCCGGAATAATGCTGTCACAGGAGGCCAGCAGAACCAGCCCGTCAAATAATTCAACATTGGCCATGATTTCTATCGAGGAGGCAATCACATCCCGAATCACCATCTCATAGCGCAAATGCGGCGTGCCGATGGAGATTTCACCACAGGTGGAAATGGTGCCAAATTCAAAGGGCGTTCCACCCGCCTGCCAGATTCCGGCCTTGACATGTTCGGCTAGTTTATCAAGATGCACATGTCCCAGCGCGGCATCGTTACACGTATTAACCACCCCAATCAACGGCCGTGAAAGATCAATATCATCATATCCGCATCCCTTGTAAATAGCCCGCCGATGGGCGGCTCCATCTCCCGAAAAAAGCTTTTGGTCTTTAGAACGGTAACCCATTTTTTCTATTCCCCTGCAAGGCACGCAAAAGGTACCGGTTTGACCGGGGTTCTGGGCGTGAAAACTTCGCGCTGCTTGCGAACACCCGTCAATCGCCACATTAATTCGTTTATAACCTGACCGCAGAATCGTCCTTGACAGTGCCCCATCCCCAGTCGGGTTCTTCTTTTAATATCGTTCACATCTCTGGCGCCGTCCGCCACTGCAGAGATCACATCTTGCATGGTTACCTCTTCGCAACGGCACACAACCGTATCATCAGACAGGATTTTGAATATCCCCGGCCTTGGCGTTGATATGGCATCCATGATTTGACCAAATCGATTGAATCGTTTTAATCTTCTTAAAGAGGGTCGCAGTAATCTATCGGCTTCTCTTCTGTCCACACGGTCAAGCTGGGTGCAGGCCTCCAGAGCAGCCACTCTGCCCTCCTCAATAGCCGCAGAATAACCCTTGATGGCCAGACTGTCGCCGGCCGCAAATACGCCGGGCACGTTGGTTTCCATTCTTTCGTTGAGCTCGACTTTCCAATAGCCGAGACGTTTATCGTAGATATGTTTGCATCCACAAAGCCGGGTCAGCTCGGTACACGGAATCAGGCCGAACCCGTAAGCAACCGAATCGACTCTGATTTCCCTTTCTGTTCCCCTTATCGGATTCCAGGATCTATCTACCTTTACAATCTCCGCCTTTTCTACCTCGCTGGTACCATATACTTTGGAAATGATATGAGAGCGATAAATAGGTATGTTATGCCTTTTGATGTTCCGCAGGTAGTCAAATCCGGATCGTATTTTCAGATAGTCAATACTAGTAAAAAGCTGGAAGGCACTTGCCGCAACGTCCTTCAAGGAAGCAGCATTGACAATGGCGCTGAAGCCGGCACCGGCATTGATTAAATGATTTGCCAATACAAGCTGCAAGGGACCGGTTCCGGCAAGCAAAAAACGTTCCCCGGGCAGAATTCCCTTTTTAACCAGCGTGTTTAACCCACCCACCGAAAACACACCGGGAAGCGTCCACCCCGGGAAGGGAATCGCTTTTTCAAAGGCGCCAACGGAAATAATCA
>JAAETJ010000972.1 GCA_024228495.1 bacterium
CCTCTATTAAAGACAATCGTGGAAACACTCTTTCCGAAGCGGAGTGTTTTGCATGACCGTTACCTCCAATAGCCAGCCTATAATTAACCCCCACGCAGCCCAGCCAACATCCCTTGTGGCATTGGGAAAAAGCCTCTGGTGCAATCGCCAGCTCATAGTGCAGATGATCAGGCGAGAGGTAGTGGGACGTTACAAAGGCTCTGCCTTGGGCCTGGTCTGGTCGTTCTTGAACCCTGTGTTCATGCTGGCGGTGTACACCTTTGTTTTCTCCGTGGTGTTCAAGGCGCGTTGGGGCATCGATGGTGGGGAGAGCAAAACCCAGTTCGCCGTGGTGCTGTTTGTCGGCATGATTGTACATGGATTGTTTTCAGAGGTGCTCAATCGCGCACCCGGTCTGATTTTATCCAATGTAAACTACGTCAAAAAAGTCGTGTTCCCATTAGATATTCTGCCTGTCATTGCCATGGGTGCAGCGCTCTTCCATACATTCATAAGCCTGATCGTACTGCTGACGGCCTTTGTTATTTTCAACGGCTATCTGCACTGGACGGTA
>JAAETJ010000973.1 GCA_024228495.1 bacterium
CAGACGATTGTCGAGCGTTTTGGATCTCGCCTGCCGCTGATGGCCAATATGGTCGAGGGTGGCAGGACGCCCCAGAAAACCGCTGCAGAACTGAAAGCCATCGGATTTTCGCTTGCAATCTTTCCAGGTGGCATGGTGCGAGCCATAGCCAGGACCATACAGGAATATCTTTCAAGCCTTAAAACTCATGGGTCAAACGTACCGTTTCAACACCGGATGCTGGACTTCGACGGATTAAATGGATTGCTCGGCACCGATGACCTGCTGGCCCTTGGCGCAAGTTACGATGCGGTAAACTTTGAGGATAACAATGATTGATCCTGTGACGCTGGCGGTGCTGAAAGGCCGTCTGGAACAAATCGCGGACGAGATGGATGCCACCTTGTTTCGTAGCGCATTCAATCCAATAATTGCTGAGGCACATGATGCCTCACACGGACTTTACCACGCGAAAAGCGGCGAAACACTGGTGCAGGGTAAATCCGGTTTGCCAATTTTCGTCGGCGCCATGTCTTTTGCGGTGAAAGCAGTGATTGAAAAAGCGTCAAAAGACGGTGACCTGGCTGATGGCGACATTTATATTTTGAATGACCCCTATGATGGTGGCACTCATCTTTCAGATTTCAGGCTGGTGCAGCCATTTTACCGGGACGGCCAGATATTCTGCTTCCTTGC
>JAAETJ010000974.1 GCA_024228495.1 bacterium
CGTCATAAATGGTCACGCAAACCAGTCAACCTGCTGGCTGGACCCACAGCTGATCTTTTTCTGATCATAACCATTCGGGATCTATGACATGATCCTACAGCTCATGCAGACTTATGGCTTCGACAGTTTGCCAACCTTGCGTGGCCCAAGCAGTGTTACAGCTGGAAATTATTCCAGCCGACTGAGAACTGTATCCAGGATGCGCCGCTTTATCATCCTTGTAATCGTGGAGCAATCATCCGCAATTGCAAGGTTATTTGCGTCTTCATTTGGGCAGGACTGTACCAACTCTCACCGAGACGAAACATCTCCCAGTCTGCCAAAGTCTCGCGCGTAAAGTCGTTCGGCCATCTCTTTTTCACTCACGGGTCTATCGATTGATATCCAATCACTTCAAACAAGAATATGTATCGCTATCCTATTTTTCAGTATTTTCCGTTGTTTTAAGGTTTCACAATTTCTAGATTGGGCGCATCGGCACATGTGCCGACCAGGCTCTATTCGTCCCACACGAGCGTACTCCTCACGAAGCCAGCAGGCTGTCTTCGCCCATTCGGGTGACGATCCTTTGCGCACCCATTAAGGCGTGCAGGGTTGTTCCTGCCTCAGTTTTTCAACTTGAGGCCATGGTGATTGTAGTAGGTCACGCACCTGGAAAAAGGGCCACAAAAAGAAGGCAGCTCGAGGCTGGAATGAAGAGAACAAAAGAAGAAGGGATCGAGGCCTGGATCAGGGCCGCTGCAAGCAGCAGGCCCAAGAGAGCAAGAGAAAGGGGAGCCCGGGTGCCGGGCTTGAAAGGATAGAGAGAGTCTCATCCGGGCCAGGGCAGCTGAAAAGGACCATCCAATGGCCAAACAAGCAACCAAAACCAAAACAACAGCCGACAAAAAGCCGGCCCGGAAATCGCCGGTCACAACGCCAAAGACCGCGTCCATCACCGAGATTGCCATGATCCCGCTCAACAAACTTGCGTTGAGCCCAAAGAACGTGCGCAAGGTCAAACCGGGCAAGGAAGATGATGCCGAGCTGAAAGCCTCCATCAAGGAAAACGGCATAAAACAAAATCTTGTCGCCTATGAGGGTAAAAAAGGTGCCTATCTTGTCGATGCCGGTGGCCGACGCCTCAAAGCCCTGCAGGAGTTGGCCGATGATGGGATCTTCGCAAAGGATATACCCATCCCCTGCCTTATCGAAGATGAAGCTGACGCAACCATCACCTCAATAACAGAAAACCTGCAGCGTACCGCCATGCATCCAGCAGATCAATTCGAAGCCTTCGATCAAATGATCGGCGAAGGAAGAACCGAGGAAGACATCGCACTCAAATTCGGTGTCTCCGTCGATCTGGTGCGTCGGCGCCTCAAACTGGCACGCGTCGCACCCGAAATCATCGAGCAATTTCGGACAGGTGAAATCACCATCGAATGCGTCATGGCCTTCACACTCACCGACAATCACGATCGCCAAATGACCGTCTGGAACGCGGTCAAAGACAGCTATCACCTGCAACCCTACTCTATCAAACGCCACCTCACCGAAACGGCCTATTCAGCCAGTTCCCGTATTGGTCGTTTTGTCGGGATTGAAGCCTATGAGGAAGCCGGAGGTGTTTTGCTGCGTGATCTGTTTGACGATAGCGCCGCCGCCCATATGGAAAATCCGGAACTCCTGGAACGCCTGGCAGTTGAGAAACTGCAGGAAGCAGTCAAAGATTATGATAAGGACTGGAAATGGGTCGAACTCTATCTCGAGGTTGAATATGACGCTTTCCGCTCCTTCGGCCGCATCTCACCACAGGAAATCGGGCCCGATGTAGATCTTGTCAAAGAAGCATCAATCCTCAATGCGCGCGAGGAAGAACTCGCCATGCTCAATGATAATGGCGATTGGTCCGATGAAGAAGTGCAAGAATATCACGCCATCGAACCGCGGCTGGAGGAAATTGAAGAACTTCAGGAAGCCCGCCGTTCCTACGCCCGGGAAGACAAGGCGATTGCCGGCTGCGTCGTCACCATTGGCCACAATGGTGTCCTTCAGGTGGAAAAGGGTCTGGTACGGCCAGAGGATATTCCAAAAGTGGCGGATTCAGACGAAGCATCGCTCGAAGAGGATCTGGCCCGCCCGCAGGTAACAGCGCCAACGTCTTCAACGCCTGTGCCAACCTCCGATCCCGCAACTGCTTTGCGTAAAGCCGATGGCATCTCGCAAAGCCTGGCTGATGATCTTCGTGCAACGCGCCATCAGATCCTGCAGGCCCATCTCGCAGCAGACTATGATATAGCATATGATGCCATGCTCTACACAATGTGCCAAAAAGCGATAGCAGGTGGCTATATCAATGAAACTCTCGATCTCTCGTTGCGTTCCTTCCATGTGCAGAACCGTCAGCAGTTGCTCAGTGAAACGATCGCACAACGCATGCTTGATGCACTTGAACGCGATCTTGCCACAGACTGGATGGATCTCGATGCTCCGGAAGATTTTCGCGCCATGTCCGTATTGCTACTCGAGGATAAACAGGCGTTGTTTGCCTGGGCAACCGCCTACGCGCTGAAGCCCCAATTGGCGACGGATAATCGTCCAAATCCTGTCATTGAAGAATTGGGAACCCGCCTGGACGTGGATGTTGCCGCCTGCTGGCGTCCGGCCGCATCAACCTATTGGAACCGTGTCAACAAAGCGCACGCTGTATCTGTTGCAAGGGAAATGATGGGCGATGAGTTTGCCGATGAACGCAATCGTGAGCGCAAAGGCGATCTGGCAACAGTCATGGAACGGACATTTGCCGAAAACGCTCAAGAAGCCGAAGGCCTTGATGCGCGCACAGCTGCAAAAACCACCCGTTGGTTGCCAGAAGGCATGGTATTTGAAGAAGCCAACAATGTAGACCTCGTTGTGATAGATGATGATGAAAACCATACTGACGTCAAAGCAGAGCATAAAAGCGGGGATCATGATGATGATCAACCCGACGAACTCCCGGCCTTCATGAAAGAGAACGCAGCCTGACAGACATACATCTCATAGCATATTTACAGGATCGCTCGCGTGTCAGCGGGCGGTCCTTTCTCCCTGACGGGTTTTCCAGATCCGGATGCCTCCTGATCGCTCGTCACAGGAGAAATGCAATGCCCAACGCACATATTGACGATCCTGAATCAAACGTCGGCTTGCAGGCCGCGCTGATCGCTGAACAAAATGACGCCTTTCGAACCGCTTGTTGCAGCATATCAGGCGTTGACCCCGTGCCGGACGGTAGGCTCGTCGTAACAAGAGGCATCAATGCTGAAGGACCCGAATTTCAATTTGCAGCTTTACAAAAAATCGCAGCGTTCAATGATTTCGGAATGAGCGCTGACCCGTATGGCTGGCACGAAATGGGTGAAATCGAGGTCTTCCAAAAAAGGGTCTGGTGGAAAATTGACCTGTACGATGAAAACTATGTCTATGGGTCAGAGACCCCACACAATCTGGAAAAGACCAGACGCGTGCTGACCGTGCTATTTCCATCGGAATATTGATTGCTGAAAACAGCAATATCTCCATGAGCAAACACACTATCGGGCTGCCTCCTGAACTGAGGGCGGCCCTTTCTCTCTGACGAGTTTTTACAGATTCGGGACCTTCCGTATCGCCCGTCACAGGAGAAACCACATGGCGCAATCACGCGACTATAAAGTCAAGCTCTACCCCGCCCATAAAGAGGGCAATTTCGCAGTCACCAAATTTGAGGCGTTTGGCACTTATCCGGAAAAATCACTGTCAGCAGCAGGAATGCCGGACCTTATCGATCAGGTTACGCATTTTGCACTTGTACATGGCGAAGGCTGCCAAGCCTCAGTTCGCTGTCTTGCTTTGCGCAATCCACCTGGCTTCAAAAAGGCGACGGAAGACCTCTTTTTCAATCTCACGGAAGGTCCGGTCGCTGTCGATCAAGCCATAATCTGACAACCATCATCTTGTTTCCCATGACGCCCGCTGATCATTTTCAGCGGGCGTTTGTTTTGTTGAAAGGAACTCCCATGCAAACACCAGTTTACGAAGAAACCCATCAGGGCTTTGACATCAAAATCCACTACGACACGGATCCTGAAAACCCCCGCGATTGGGATAATCTAGGCACCATAATCTGCCGTCACCCACGTTATCATCTTGGTGACGATCACAGCTTCGTCGAAGCGCGTGATTTCCTGATTGATCTGATCAATTGTTCAGATGAAACCGGACTTTCGACCGGAAGATTGATGGAACGTGCTAACGAAGTTGCCGTCATTCTACCCGTGTTCCTCTACGATCATTCTGGCCTGGCCCTCAACACGACCGGTTTTCATTGCATGTGGGATTCGGCTCAGGTCGGTTTCATCTACGCCACTTTCGAGACCATACACAAAGAATATGGTGTCAAACGTATTTCTGCTGGATTGAAGACTCGTGTCGCAGATTGTTTGCGGGCCGAGTTAACCGCCTACAATGATTACATCAGTGGGAATGTCTATGGGTTCGTCATCGAAAAAGATGGTAACGAAGTCGACAGCTGTTGGGGCTTTAACGGCGACTATGATGATATTTGCCTGGACGAGGCCCGCAAGGCCGTCCCAGATCATACATAAAACTTGAGGATTCGTGACACGGTGTTGTCACAGAATGAGCCTGCCTGAACCTCGGCCAGGCCTTGTCATACGCTGTGGTTTTTTGTTTCCTGACGTTTACGCATATGGTGATTTACCAAAAATCCTCTTTGATCATCTAAGGTTGAACATCATGAACAGAGCCAAAGCAAGGGCCGGATCCGACATCATCAATCGCGATTAGCCAAAAGGCCAAGAGGAAGAGACAGGCAGGGAGGGGTGAACCCTCCCGAAGATTAAAGAGTGCTCTCCGGCAGGGTTGAAACCCAACCTGGAGAAACACCATGCCGACATCCCCCCTCATAGCCAATTCCGAACCACAGACAGTTGCCCAAGCCCTGCCTCACAAACCGAGCGATGCTGAATGCCTGTTGTCTGCGGCGGAGCTGCTCCTGCCAACGCTCGAATCCGGGCAATCCATCGATGCAAAACTTCTTCGTCATGCGATGGAAGATGCATTCGGTGCAAGCGATACAGAAGGCGCATGGGTCTGGAAAGACGCATATGATGCAGCCGAAGCCGCGCAGATCATGATTTTGGGTCGCTATGGCACATTGATGAAACGGCAAGCCGGTTCGCCTGCCGCGTTTCACACCATGATCGAAAAACTAACGAACCTGGCGCCGTCTCACACAAGGCGATCTGAGGAAAGCCAAAGGCTGCAGCAATTCTCAACCCCCCTCCCCTTGTCGGCCATCGTTGCGTACGCAGCGGATCTACAATCCACTGACGTGGTTTTAGAACCATCCGCCGGCACCGGTATGCTGACGATCTTCGCCAAACTCGCCGGATCAACCCTTGCGCTCAATGAGCTGGGTGAAACCCGCCGTGGAATGCTGAGCGGTCTGTTCCCGAACTCCCTTGTAAGCGGCCATGATGCAGCATCCATCGATGATCGGCTGGATCGCAGAATCATACCGAATGTGGTGATCATGAACCCGCCATTTTCTGCAGCACCCAATGTCGATGGCAAATACCGCGCTGCTACCAGCAATCATGTACTTTCTGCACTCGCCCGCTTGTTGCCTGGTGGCCGCATGGTCATTATCACAGCAGCGAATTTCAACCCGTCCACCAAAACCTTCCAATCCACATTCCGGCGGATTGAGGAAACCGCAGATGTGGTTTTTTCCGCGCCTGTTGCCGGCAAGGTCTATGCCCGTCATGGTACCACCGTCGACACGCGATTGACGGTAATCGACAAACGCGGCGATCCGAACAATCAAGCACGGTGCACAAATCCAAGTGCCTGGCTCCCGATCTGTGATACGTCAGCCGATCTTCTCAAAGCCCTGATCAATCACTGCCCAAAACGGAAATTAAGGACCGGGCCCGTAAGTTTTACCTCACCTGCCGGACTCAGAACTTCGGTGATTTCATTGCGTGATGCGGCGCGGGCTGAAAGTCGCGTAATCGCAGCAGAACTCGCCAAACATCCATTCGACAGCATTGAGACAATAGAGCTTCAATATCTGCCCAAAGTGTGGCGTGAAACCGATTCCAGCTTCACGGATACGGTTTATGAAGCCTATGAGCTACAATCGATCTCAATCGAAAATGCAAGTCCCCATCCAACCGCGCTGGTGCAGTCGGCTGCCATGGCTTCGGTTGCACCGCCCATGCCGACACACCGGCCAATTTTACCGAAACACCTTATTGAGGATGGAATTCTCTCAGGTCCCCAGCTTGAAAGCATCATCTATGCTGGCGAGGCCCATGAAACCCAACTCAAAGGCTGGTTCAAACACGGTGAAATCGAAGGCCAGCTCATCGGGGCAAATGAAGCTGATGCCAAAGAAAATGGGGGGGATGCTTTCCGTCTTCGAAAGGGCTGGTTCCTCGGAGATGGTACAGGTTGTGGCAAAGGCCGTCAGGTCGCAGGCATCATTTTGGACAATTGGATGCGCGGTCGCCGCCGTGCCGTCTGGGTCTCCAAAAGCGATAAACTCCTGGAAGATGCCGTGCGCGACTGGATGGCTCTGGGTGGTCGTCAAAGCGATGTCGTCCCGCTTTCCAGGTTTCGTCAGGGCACTGGCATAAAACTCGCCGAAGGCATTCTCTTCGTTACCTACGCCACTTTGCGTTCCGCCGAACGCCAATATGAGGGCCAGGTCAGAGCCTCCCGCCTTGATCAGGTTGTTGATTGGCTTGGTCGGGATTTCGACGGCGTTATTGCCTTCGATGAAAGCCACGCCATGGCCAATGCAGCGGGTGAAAAAGGCTCACACGGCGATAAAAAAGCGTCTCAGCAGGGTATTGCAGGCCTCGCCCTGCAAAATGCCGTTCCTGATGCCCGGATACTCTATGTCTCTGCCACCGGCGCCACGGTTGTCAGCAACCTCGCCTATGTCTCCCGGCTTGGCCTCTGGGCCACTGGCGACTTTCCATTCGCCAATCGTTCAGCCTTCGTCTCGGCCATGGAGGCGGGTGGTATCGCTGCCATGGAAATGATTTCGCGCGATCTTAAGGCCGTAGGCCTTTATCTGGCAAGATCACTTTCCTACGCGGGTGTCAAATACGAAATGCTGGTTCACGAACTCACACCCGCACAGGTCGATATTTACGACAGCTATGCCGATGCGTTTCAGATCATCCACAATAATCTGGAAGCAGCTCTTCAGGCATCCGGTATTTCGTCTGAGACCGGCACATTGAACCCGCAGGCCAAGTCCGCGGCACGCTCCGCGTTCGAGAGCAATAAACAACGCTTTTTCAACCACCTCATTACGGCTATGAAATGCCCGACGATCATCAAGGCGATTGAAGCTGATCTTGAGGCCGGACATTCCGCCGTCATTCAAGTAGTCTCAACCAGCGAGGCGCTCATGGAAAGGCGCCTGGCCGAAATCCCTGCATCCGAATGGCACGATCTGCACGTTGACATCACGCCGCGCGAATATGTCATGGACTATCTCGCCCATTCTTTTCCAACCCAGCTGTTTGAACCCTTCACTGATGAGAATGGTGAACTCAGATCGCGTCCGGCGAGAGATGAGCATGGCAATCCTGTCATCTGCCGAGAAGCGGAGCGCCGCCGTGATGATCTGATGGAACGTCTGGGTGCGCTTGCTCCGGTCCAGGGTGCCCTTGATCAAATCCTGTGGCATTTTGGAACCGACACTGTTGCCGAGGTCACCGGCCGCAAACGGCGTATCATCAGAACCGATGACATGCGCCTGAAGGTCGAAAACCGTCCCGCATCCTCTAATTTAAGTGAAACCCAATCCTTCATGGATGATGACAAGCGCATCCTTGTCTTCTCAGATGCGGGCGGGACCGGGCGTTCCTATCACGCTGATCTTGGGGCCAAAAACCAGAGATTGCGCGTCCACTATCTGTTGGAGCCAGGCTGGAAGGCCGATAATGCCATTCAGGGCCTGGGACGAACAAACAGGACCAATCAGGCGCAGGCTCCGTTATTTCGACCCTGTGCAACCAATGTGAAGGGTGAAAAACGGTTTCTCTCAACGATTGCCCGCCGCCTCGACACACTCGGCGCCATCACCAAGGGCCAACGTGAAACAGGTGGGCAAAACATGTTTCGCGCAGAAGACAATCTGGAAAGTGCTTATGCGCGCGCAGCGCTCAGGCAGTTTTTCTACAAACTGCGCGCTGGTCAGATTGATGTTTGCTCCTACGAGCGGTTCCAGGAAATGACCGGTCTGACACTGGATGGTCCAGACGGCACGATGAAAGAAAATCTGCCACCCATCCAGCAGTTTCTAAACCGCTGTCTGGCGCTGACCATTGCCATGCAGGATGCCATTTTTGAGGCCTTCGGTGTCTTTCTGGAAGCCATCATCGATGATGCGCGTAAAGCCGGAACCCTTGATGTGGGTCTGGAAACATTGCGAGCCGAGAAGTTCGAAATCATTGAACGAAAGATTATCTATGAGCATCCAGATACACATGCAACGGCAACTGCGTTGAGCGTTGAACGGACCGACCGCAACCATCCATTGACTCTTGAACGGATCAAGGCCTTTTGCCGTTCCGGGAAAGATGTTGCCCTTTACTGGAATAAAACTTCCAGGCGTGCAGCCGTCATGGTTCATGCGCCTGCATACATGAGCGAAGACGGTGAGCCGATACCTCGCATTGAACTGATGCGGCCAATGGCTCAGGAACTGCTCGTCATGACCGAATTGGTCAAATCGAATTGGGAAGAATGCAGCGATGAAATGTTTGAAACGCTTTGGCAGAAAGAAGTGGCAGGCGTTCCGGAATTCTCAAAATCCAGGATCACGCTCATCTGCGGCTTGCTCCTGCCGATCTGGGACAGGCTGCCAGCAGACAATATGCGCATCTTTCGCCTACAGGCCGAAGACGGAGCCAATAATACCGCCAAAAATACAGAAAGAGCCATTGGCCGGTTGGTCACGAATAACCAGTTGATCAACCTCTACACAAGTCTTGGTCTTGACTGTGAAATCAAAATGGAATCCGCTGACGTGCTCAAAGCCGTCATGGATCAACGTTCCTGCTTAAGTCTCATTAGTGGTTTACAGTTGCGGCGCTCTCTTATCATGGGTCAACCTAGACTGGAACTGACAGGGGTAAGTGCGCCAGCACTTGCCGAATTTAAGGCCATGGGCTGCTTTGCGGAGATAATTCAATGGAAAACCCGCCTGTTCGTACCGACGACATCGTCGGACGTTCTGTCGGCAATCCTTGTTAATCACCCGGTTGGAGCACAATCAGCAAAAGAGGCATCAGGTGGATCCCTATGAAGCCCCTCAAGAATATAGCAGAACTTTCGCGTGAACTTGCACTGCACACGGAAGTTTTCTGCAGGCATTTTTTCCCCAATGGTCATAAACAGAGTAATTACTGGCAGATTGGCGACACTTCTGGTGCGATAGGCCAAAGTCTTGCCATTCGCCTCAAAGACAGCAGCGGTCGCAAAGCGGGTAACTGGAATGATTATGCAACTGGTGAATGGGGCGATCTGATTGATCTGCTCCACGAACACAGAGGCAATACCAACAACGGTGATACCTTGCGTGAGATCCGATCGTTCCTGGGTGAAACGCCCGTGCCTGAAACGTCCAAAAATGACGATTTGTCTAAGCAAAGTCCCGTTGTGGCTTCCAATCAACGTATTGTTCAGGGGCGCAAACTCTTCAATTTGGGCAGGCCTGTTCTGGCAACGCTCGGCGACACCTATCTCAAAAGCCGGGCTATAGAACGCAGAGGTCCTGCCCTGCGGTTTCATCCAACCGTGTTTCTGCGCGGCAAAGGCGAGGAAAGTGGCACACTGCAAAAGCAACCTGCCCTGCTTGCAAAAATCACGGACAACGAAGGTCGTATCACAGGATGCGCCAGAACGTTCCTCAATGCCAGCACCGGTAAGCTTGCTGAATTTGACAATCCAAAACGGGTTCTCGGCCAACTCCATGGCAATGCCATCCGATTTGGTTCCGGTGTCTCGGCGCAAGATCTGATCGTTGGCGAAGGTCTGGAAAATGTTCTGTCGGTCGGAACCGCACTTCCTGAATTTGACCTGGCTTCCTGTCTGACAGCCAATCATCTCTCGCTCTTCATTGCTCCCTCAATGATCAAGCGTATCTGGATCGCTCGAGACGATGATGAAGCGGGGGAACAAGCAGCCATCAGATTGCGCAGTCGTTTGGAGCCTGACGGCTTTTTATGCGTAGATCTCGTGCCGGAACTGGAGGATTTCAACAAAGATCTTCTGGAGCACGGCAAAGAGGCACTTCGTCATCGCCTCTTGAAGGCCATGAAGGAAGAAGGATTATCCTTAACCGATCGTTAGGGCCGCTGCCTGGGTTGATTTCTCGTCGGCAACATTCCGTTCCACATATGGCTGGTGCCTCCTTCGTTTGGATTTGCGGGAGCGATGAACTGGTGGGTCAGGCACAAAAGGTGCCTTCGCCCGGGTCGCAATGCGTCTGGTCCGGAAAATTCCCCTGACCGCAAGCGGCCATTCCTCGCGAGGCAATTTTTCGGGCCAGACGCATTCTCCGCTCCGCTTCGATCCTAATTCCCATAAATGGGCGGATGCACCCCGGTCTCCATCAGTCCTTTATCGCCCTATCCAAACCGGATGAGGCACAGACAAAGGAACTCTACAATGTCACTTCAAGATAAAATCAATCCAGAAAACACCGGCCTGACATCGGCAATTCTCGATCATCTGGTCCTTCACGGAGCCAAGCCTGCTGCTGACGAACGTGATCATCGCCCCCTGCCCCGGCTCGATGAAGTCGAACTCGCCATGGCCAGTCTGTTCGAAACTACCGCAAGCCTTCTGACCGGCAGCCAACTTGAAGACGACTTGCAGGAAATGTTGTGGTCCCTCACCTCAATGTTTCATCGCCGGCTCACCCATCTGCAAAAGCGGCTGGATGACAATGATGCTGAGCTGCGTGATATGATTGGCATCCAGGACGGTTCGGAAGTCAAATCAACAGAACTGGAACGATTGCAGATGAAGAGCTTCAAACTTTGCGAACATCGCGATGCCTACGAGCAGATGCGCGATCTGGCCAGTGACCACTTCAGTACCGAAACAGGCTCCCCATGGATGCCGCGATTCGGATCGAAAGTCTCACATCGCAATTTGACCGCCGCAGTTGTTGACAGCAGAGCCTACCTGTCAGCCAAGAAGGTCAAAGAAACCCAAACCCATTGTCCTGAAGGAACACGCATCGCCTTTTCTGGCGGAAATTATCAGGACTATGATGCCATCTGGACGACCCTTGACGCTACGCATCGAAAATATCCCGACATGATACTTCTTCACGGCGGAACGCCCAAAGGAGCCGAACTCATTGCTGCCAAATGGGCGGAAATGAGAGAAGTTACACAAGTAGTCTTCAAGCCGAACTGGAAATCCCACGGCAAAGCAGCGCCCTTCAAGCGCAATGACGAGATCCTGAAAACTGTACCTCAGGGACTGATTGCAACACCGGGTACCGGCATCACCGAAAACATCGTGGATAAAGCCCGTAAGCTGGGTATCCGGATAAAACGGATCGGAAAGTGAGGTAAAACCAGCTCTCTCAAATCCCGGATTCCCTGTTGTCCCGATCAACTGCCGGATTATTAAGCGTTTGCCAAGTGCATCTGTAGATTGAGCTTGTAATGTAGTGCACATCGCATTACATTATTGACAATGAAAGGAACCGCTATGTTGGATCTAGAGACTACAGAAATCAGCTCTGAAAAGCAGACACGAACGACCCAGGTGCGCCATGGGGACAGTTTGGCCGATTTGATTGATCGGGCTGCTCATGCTCTGGCAGTGGATAAATCAGTCTTCTTGCGCGCTGCAATAGCCAAAGAAGCAACACGCATTCTAGATGCCGGATCACGGCATGTCCTTACACCAGAAGATGCCGGACTATTCACGGCCGCCCTCGATTCGCCGCCGCCGCCAACTCCGCGTGCGCGCAAGGCGGCCGCGGCCTATCGCAGTCGTGTCGCTTATGCTGACTGACGAGACAGCCCTGCGTATCGAAGATTTTGACCCGGCGCGGCATGACCGCGCCGGTTTCGACTGCGGAGTTGAACGCCTCAACAATTATCTCAAACTCTCTGCCAGAAAGCAGCAAAAAGACGACGTGACCCGTGTCTATGTCGCAGTCGCAACCGGCGAGTCAATAATCCTGGGCTATCATGCGATCAATCTTGGTATGATGAATGTGGACGAACTTGCCCGGCGGCCACGAGGAGCGCCTGACCATGGCGAGATTCCAATCCTTTTTCTTGGACAGGTTGCCGTCAGCGAGAAGACGCAAGGGACTGGAATTGGCAGTATCCTTATGCACCATGTCTTCGAGAAGGCCTGCCTCATCGCCGAGCAAGCCGGATGTCATGCCATTGTGCTCGATGCTATGTCCGATGGCGGAGAAGATGCTTTTCAACGCCGCAAAGCCTGGTATGCGGACTTTGGGTTCAAGACCTTTGCCAGCAACCCCGCACGGATGTTCATGACCATGAAGCAGGTTCGCCTGCTTGTCTCAGGCTAGATCCTATACACACAATATCTTCTACTGTTGAATCATCGATGCCATCTGGTGTGCTGACAACCCATTCTAACTGGTCACTATTTGGTTCCTGGAAGTGAGCAAGTCAGTTGCGTAATAACACTGGTGCACTTTTGCACCGACAAACACGAATATCGTGCCGCTTCAATGGTGTATTATTTCACCGGGACTTACGTATGCCGCCGTTCACCTGTTCGAGTACCCCCAAGAACGCAACCAGGGACGCAACTGATAGAAAAAATGGACAGGTTGCTTTTTTAGCAACCCATGCTTCATCCAAGCCCTTCAAGGGCGTAGGCGTTAAGAAACTGTCGCTGCCAAAATAATTTGCGATCAATAATACCCAATTCAGCTTCATCGCAAACGGCATCCCAGTTCGCCGTGATGAACTCAATTTGCGTTTCAGCAATGGATAGAGCCTGCTCTTGCGACAACTGAAAATGATGTGCAGCATTAAGGCAGGATGTAATCCGACTCATATTGTCGGTGCCGGATATCCGCATGGCCTGAGAGGCCTCGTTCCCGGCGCGGCCTTGCGGGCAGATGTCATAGGCTGGCGTTAGCGTCAGCATGTCACCATCCCAGAACGCCGCATGGTTGCGGGCATGATCATCCGTGTTGCCAGAAAGGATATTGAACACCAGCCGGGAAAACAACTCTTTGAGCGTTTGTGAGGGATTGGTGAAGCGATGACGGATAATTTCAGCAAGACTTTCATATGAAGCATAACGCGCCATCATCTCATCAAGTTCAAACAATGTAAGTGCTGACACCATGGATTTGCGCACCCAGCCAGCATCCGTTTTAACGCGATCAAAACGCTTAATCAGCAGAATATCTTTACCAGCCGCTCGCGTGAGAGAGACGGGTGCAACTGTAAGCCCACAAATATTAGCCAAGCGCATAGCAATAAATTCTGCTTTGACCACATTGTACAAGTCTGTACCGGTTGAGAATTTGGCGACGTATTTATAATCACCATCCTCAATCAGCGCTTTTGGACGTGCGCCGCCAATGGAACTGCCATGAAACAGAGCCTGATCCAGATCAGGCACCAGAGGCACGCCCTTTTCAACCCGTTCTGCTGCTTCAAGCAACTGATGCAATGATGCGTTTTTGGCAAAACGTGGCTCGTAGACGGTTGCGGATTTTTGAAAATCCAATGCGCCAATACGATCAGAGCCGGACTCCAGCATATAGGTCAGTTCATCCAGATCAGCAGTGTCGGTTGCAGCTGCACCCAATAGTTTATTTATGATCACCCGCCGCCCCCAGGCATCGGGTGCACCATCCCTGATGCAGCCGGGC
>JAAETJ010000975.1 GCA_024228495.1 bacterium
GTGCCAACGCACGCGCCCAAAAAGAGTGGGCAACGTCTGACAAAATTCGCGATCAGCTCAAAGCATTGGGCATCATTTTAGAAGATCGTGCCGATGGCACCATCTGGAAATTGGATTAATCAGAGCCTGGGGATTCATCCCATAGGCATCAAGCTAAGCAGTTTGGTCATGCCCGTCCCGTCAGGCGGCAGGGAATGCCCCCCATATGCGTCAAGTCAAGCAAATTGGCGCGGCCATCTCCGCCAGCCAGGGGATGAACCCCCTGGCTCATTTTACAAAGGCCGTTGGCCTATTTTTAGCCCAACGGGCTTCGTATTTGAGTTCGGCGGTTTATCGCCGAACGGAGACGGCCGTTCACACTGCTGGAAACACAACCATGACTGAAATCATTTACCGTCGCAATGCTGTTCTCGAAACCCTACGCGCAAATCGTCGCCACATTGAGCGGCTGTGGATGCAAAAAGGACTCGATAAAAAGCTGGCACGGCCGTTTTTCAACGCAGCTCAAACGCATAACATTCCCGTACAGATGGCCGATAAACAAAAGCTCGGCCATCTGGCACAGGACAGCAAACATCAAGGTGTGGTGTTGGAAACGGGGGCTTATCCTTACAGCAGCATCGATAATATGTTGGCATTGGCGCGGGGGAAGGGGGAACGGCCGTTTCTCCTCCTCCTCGATCTGCTGCACGGGCCACAAAATATAGGTGCGCTGCTGCGTACCGCCGAAATCTGTGGCGTACAC
>JAAETJ010000976.1 GCA_024228495.1 bacterium
GCGTGTAAGCTCGAGGTGTCTTATCTCAAAAAGGAGAGCAACGCCATGACCAAGACTAACACAAAGCCTCAAGCCATTGCCAGCCCATTGCCAAGCCCACAAGAGGCTTTCGATGATGTTCGAGATAGTTTTGAGCGCTTCAGGCCGCAGTATATTGCTTTCATTCGCCCAGGACAAAAGGCGCTGGTAAAAATTTCCGCTTACGATTTCACCATTTATGGCGGACTTGATGGCGTGATAGAGATCATCTCATCCGATAGTATCTATGAAGAGCAGACCAAAGAAAGCTATTATATCGCGACAATCAGAACGAGCGAAATTGCCCTCGAGAAAAATGGCAAGGTTCTGCCGATCATTCCCGGGATGGTGGCATCCGTCGATATTATCACTGGTAAGAAGACCATTCTGGACTATCTTTTGAAGCCCATCACTAAAGCCCGTTACGAAGCATTGACCGAGCGATAGGCTGGCAGCCAAAGCTCTGATGCATTGATAGGGGTGAAATTGTTATTATGTCTTGAGATTTCGCCGCACTTTCGTTTAAGAAAATCTCTAAAGCAGCCCTCTCAAACAGGGACTTGCATGTCCGCAATTGTGTAGGTTTTCGGATACCGACCGGGTCGCAAACTCTCGTTCTGCGCCAGCCTATCAGGTCGGCGTTCGAAAACCCCCAAGGGACGAAACCGCGGGTTATATGCCTTGGTCTTGTCCCGGTTTAGTTCCGGTTACTTATCTTATTCAGGCTGCCAGTCTTTCGAATGCAAGCGGGCTTTTTCCGCCCAGCATTGAATGCCTGCGCCGTGGATTATAAAACCCGTTGATGTATTCGAACAAGGCCATTTCCACCTGTCTGCGCGTTTGCCACGTGTTGCGCCAGATGAGTTCGGCCTTGAGGGTTTTGAAGAAGGTCTCTACCGTCGCGTTGTCATAACAATTTCCTTTCCCGCTCATAGAAGTCTTGAAGCCGTACTTTTTGAGCCGCTTCTGATAATCGTGAGAGCAATACTGGCTTCCACGATCCGTATGATGAATGCAATCTTTAGGCGGTTGTCGAAGGGCCACATCCCAATTCACCACCCGTTTTCATCACGAGTACGCTTACGCCTATCTGAAGTACAAGCGGCAATCGCGGCCCATGATGGAGGGCAGGGTGATGAGTAAAGGTATTTTTGCGAAATGGGCACCAATTTACCGTGATCGAGGCTTGGAGCCGCGTCCCGTAAAGCTGGGCAATAAGGCCTGCTTTGAGAAGGGATGGACAAAGCCGGACAGTGAGGTTTCACCAGAAGTTCTTGGCCGTACCCTGATCAAACGCGCCAGCTATGGCATCGGCTTAAGAATGGGGACGCCTCTGCTTGGTGGCGGCCACCTTGGTGCTCTCGATATCGACAACGACGATTACGTCAGGATCAGCAAAGTCCTCATGGGCAACCCGCCTTGTATGAGAATCGGCAAGAAGGGTGTCGTAATCTTTGCCCGCATCATAAGCAACCTGCCGAACTCAACCTTCAAGGTGAAACGTGATGGTTTGCCAGATATTCAAGTCGCGGACTGTCTGTTCGACAAAAAGTTCTGCGTGATTCCGCCGACCATTCACCCTGGCACGAAAAAACCATATCGATGGATCGGCACACCGCTCCACAAGCTTAATTTCGACCTTCTTCCAGTGATCGGAGAATAATCATGACTGCTATTGAAAACCAGAAACCTGTTTCCTTCAAATTGATCAAAGCCGTGCTGACCAACCCGCACATTCCAGATCTTTTTGACGGAACTGAAACCCATACCCCAGCTCTCGGTACGGTGAATTCGCTTTTGCTCTATACCCAAGATGAGGATCTCATTGAGAGCCTCGTTGAGGCAGCATTACCCGAGGACTACAGTGGTGATACCCTGCGAGAAGTCCCGGAAATGATCCGCAGCGGCATCAAGAAGGGGCTGCATCTTCGGTCCGCTGGGGGAGCCGGTGCCGATCCTAAAATCTCGGATCGATGCTTGGAGATCATTAATGCACAGGAGCCAACCTTATTCCATGACCAGAAGGGTGAAGGTTATATCACCATACCTGCAGAGGATGGCGGTTCGCTTAATTATCCCGTTCGATCCAAAAGCACAAATAATTGGGTGCGCTATGGCTACTACAAGAATACAGGCAAGGCGCTTGCCAAACAAAGCCTAGCCGAGGTGGTTGAAATGCTGGAAGCCAGAGCACTCTTTGAAGGTTGCGAGGAAAAAACTCATCTTCGTATGGGTGGACTTAAGGAGAGGGTCTTTATCGACTTGGGCCGGTCGGATGGTAAAGTGGTCAAAATAACAAAAAATGGTTGGTCGATCGAATCAGAATGCCCAATTAAATTTTATCGCTCAACGGGGTTTCAGGAATTGCCCCTGCCAATTCGGGGTGGTGATCTTCAGGGGTTCCCTAAACTTCTAAATTTATCACATCGCAATTGGATCCTCGCTCTGGCCTTTATTTTAAATGCGCTCAATCCGAACGGCCCCTATTTTTGGCTACTCGTATCGGCAGAACAGGACGCAGGGAAAACCTTTTTATGTAAGACTGTTCGGCGTATAATTGACCCAATGATGGCTAACATATTGAGGTTACCGAAAACCGAGCGAGACCTAATGGTGATGGCTGAGGCGAACGCTGTATTAATGTTTGACAATGCTTCGGGGATCAAATGGGACATGTCGGACGCTCTTTGTGCACTGTCGACCGGAACAGGATATGCCACTCGGAAACTTTTTACCGATGCTGATGTCCAACTCTTCTCGCTCAAGCGTCCCTACATGATCAATGGCATTGGTGAGTTTGCCTATCGCCCAGACCATTTAGATCGGGCAATACCTATTCATCTGCCCTCCATGGATCCTGTCCGGAGAAAAAAGGAAGAAGAGATTAATGCCGAATTCGAGGAGATGCTACCGGGGTTACTGGGGTGCCTTTATGACATCGTCGCGCATGCTCTCGAGTTTCGCGACAGGGTCGAAACACCAGTTGGCATTCGCATGGCCGACGCGGCACAATGGCTTGCGGCGGCTGAAGGTGCCTGTGACTTTCCGGAGGGTACGTTCGCCGAAACCATCCGAGAGGTTCAACACGATCTGTTTGTCGACACCGTCATTAATGATCCGCTGGCAATTGCTCTGCGAGATCTCGTCAACACACTTGGTGAACCTTTCGAAAATACGGTCGGCAATCTGTTTTCCAGCCTTGCGTTAGATGAGATTTATGGTCGGCAACTACCGAAAACGCCATCTTATCTCTCAAAAGCTTTGACGAGAATGAAACCGTCCTTGATGAAGGCAGGTATTTTCGTTGAGTTCCTCGGAAAATCCCATAAGGGGCAAATCGTCAAGGTCTGGGTTGATCCTACGGATTATGACACCAAGTCCCCCAAATTCTGATGGGAGTGTGACGGCACCGTGACGGCACCTGGAAATTGCCGTCACGCCAACGGGCTGCAATTAGGCTCGTGTGACGACAGTGACGCTAGTGACGGCATTTTATATACCTTGGAATATCCAGCTTCATGCAAAGAAGGCGTCCGAAGCTATTTTAAATATAATTTGGGGGGTATTTGGAAGTGTTCGTGACTACTTCCTTTGTTTTTCGCTCATATTCCAAGGGGCCTCCAGTGTCGTCACTAGCGTCATTGTCGTCACAGAATGTAAGTTTTGAAAGTTCATTGTGACGACATCTCGAAGTTGCCGTCACAGTGTCGTCACCGCGATTTCAACCCGGATACGGGTGCATTCAATATGCCCTTCGATAATCCGAAAATCGCATCCCGTTGCGCCTTGCTAATCCAGCGACCCTATTTCTGAATATCCCCGGTTCCCACTCGGTTGCAATTCTGGTGCTCCAATAAATTGTGCGATCCCATTTCCCCATGTTTTTTTGGAAATGATTTCAACCACTCCAAGGAAAATCTTCAAATGATCCACTTCAATCCAACCATTACCAAGCGGACCCGCAAGCGCCAGCTTAGTTCCGGGGAACTGGTTCGCCAGCAGCGCTATTTCGTCAACTATCGCTGCCCCGATACTGGTACCCGCAAGCTGCCCTCGTTTACCACCAAACGCCTCGCCGAGAGTTTTCGAGCTGATCTGATGGCCCAGGTCAGCGATGGCAGTTTTATCGACCCGGGCCGCATCCCCACGATCAGCGAGGCTGTCGACCACTGGCTGGAACAGCGCTCCCTCGAGGTGAAGCCCTCGACCCTGCGCTCCTATCGGCGGATCGCCAAGCTCATTACCGGCCCCTTGCTGGAGGGAACGCCGCAAGAGCGTTGCGACTACGATCTCACCGGCATCAAACCCCATATGACTAGCCGCTTGCTCAAATTGCTGGGGGACATGTCCACCAATGAGTTGACCACCGCCAATATTCGCAAATGGCACAATCTGCTCGCTCACCAGGTTGGCCGTTATTCCGCCAATCGATCCCTGTCGACGCTGAAGTCGGTGCTGGCTCTATGTGAAGAGGATTTCGGAGTGCGCTCGCCAGTCATGCCGACCAATCTCGCCAAGCGTAAAACCAAACTGAAAAAGCAATTACTGCCAGCAGAGCTGGTGGCGAAACTTCTGCAACATGCTCGCACAGATCATGAGCGCGGCATCTATTACGCGTTTCCATTTCTGGCCGGGACCCGGGTTTCCGAGCAGCTGGGGCTGCTCTGGGGGGATATCAACTTTGAAGAGAACCTCATTCGCATTCGGCGCATTCAAGAGCGCGACGGTAGTCTCACCGAGCGCACCAAGACCGAGGCGGGCACCCGCGATATTCCCATGATGCCGCTACTGCGCGAGATGCTATTGTCGTGGCGTCTTCTGTGCCCACGGAAAGACGGGGAACTGGTCCGGGTATTCCCGGGGCCGGGAAGGCTCCAGGCCTGGCCGCTACCCCGAAAGGGCGGGGGTGGACCATTGCTCTACAGCAATTTTCGCAAACGATATTGGGAACCCGTGTTCGAGCGGTTGGGGTTTGCTTATGTGACGACCCATTCGGCCCGGCACAGTTTCATTTCCACCATGCAGGCCCAGGGCATTGAAGTGGGTCTCGTGGCCCAGCTGGCCGGTCATGCCAATCCAAATGTAACGCTTGGCCACTACACCCAGGCGGTGCGGGGAGGCGAGGTCGCCATGGCGGCGCTGGAGCGGGCCTATGAATTGGAGGGGTGATTTAAATAGTTGGCAACAATAATAATTTCCTGCTTGCGGGAAACTTGTTGGGGCACAAAACTTTGGGAAAACGTTGAAACATGTTGGAGGTGTGATTTTTCCGCTGGATTGTTGGGAAAAATCATGTCCGGAATAGCTCAACCAGCTGACTTCCAAGGACTTTCGGGAAAGTGCCAAAAGGGGTCAATTCGACTGTGTCAGTTATGCATACAGTTTACTACAGAAGCAGACATTCTGACGACGAATTCAGAAGTGGCTATTCACACTCTGACGTTATTCAAACCAGGGCCGCGATATCGCCGGTAATTCTTTGGTTTTCGCGGTCTCTTTTTCCTTATCCTTTTCTTTTTCTTGGGTTTTGATCTCGCACGCGGAGGTTTACGTTTAGAAAAACAACTTTTCCCTTTCAGATAGTAGCCTTTCGGGCAGCTATAAATCGTTTTGCTTTTACCACGTTTATAGCATTTTCCGTTTTTCTTATACTGCCCCTTCTTACAAAAATGACATGTATAGCTTCCTCCTTTGCCGAAAGTGGTTTTAATATAGCGCTTGCCATAGTCGGTGCGGCACTTGCTTTCGCTGCCTTCATGGGTCCGCGAGCATTCAAAACCTCCTTTTGCACGAATTTTACCGGCATATAATCCAAAACCCTTATTGTTGTCACGGCAATGAGCATCGGCTGTCGCTTTGGTCGGCAGACAGTAATAGTATCCCTCTTTGTCCATGGGTCCAGCATAATAGCCAACTCCCTTGTCCTCGACACATTTAGCGTCACGTTCTTCTTTTCTGCATTTTTTCGATTTGGAGACGAGCCGGCCTCGGACATTTTTTAGATAGTGATTGGTGGCTTTCGAAAGTCTGGATTTGAGTTTTGTAATACTCGTCATATCGCAAGTGTCGATAGCGCTTTTGGCCGCAATATCCATGCCTTGAAACGCGGTGATACGCACAATATTTTTTTCGATACGACCCTCGATATTTTTACAGGTCAAACCGTTCGCCTCCCTGGCGCGGGCGAGAGCCTGGCTAAACAAGGACCGGGAGCGATCCATATGGCCGCCAAGAAAGGCCAACTTCGCTTGGGTGTATTTTTGGGCGATAGGGGTAGCCCGCAAAATCCGCTTGCGCACTTGCTTCAGTTGCGCAGCTGTAGCATTTTTTAGATAATTGGCTTGCTTTCTAAGTCGGCCCGGTTTGCATTCGTTTAGACTCTCTTTGATATCGTCGAGTACGTGGGTCACCTTGGCGATCTTGCCGATATTGTCGTTTGCGCGGTCCTGGACCGACGGGCAGACTTCGTTGCCAGATAACTCAGAAAGATCTGTAAGTATCTGAGACATTTCCCTCTGCGCTGTTTTGATGCGCCCGGTCCTAAAACGTTTGATACTGGCATCAACGCGCATGTTAAGAGCTGCGCACCGAGTGTGCTGTTTATCAGGTATTGGTTCTTGTTTTTCGGGCGTTGGTGCCAACGCCGTTTTTAAACCTGGTTCCAATGTAGGTTTCTGGATTGGTTTTTGTGTGGTTGATCCTTCATGCTTGGAAGCCGTTTTAGCGTCCGGCTTTATACAATTTTTCCGGTTGGGATCAGGTTTCGGTGGCGGACAAGCAGTTTTGGATTTTATTTTAACATAACTGCTATCGTGACGCGCCTGGATAATCTGATTTATACGCTTCTCGGTGACACAATGCTCGACCCAGCAGGACGAATAAATGACCGACGGTTTGCCGCAAAGGTGATAAGTGGTACGGGCCGGTTCCGGTGCAACGGGTTTACATTTTGGAAGGGCGGCAACTTTCGTCTCGCCGGAGGGGACTTTCCTGGCTGCCATCGCCTTTGAACTGGCATCCCTAAGGCTTTCATCGAACTCTTTGAGCCTGGCAACCGTGTCCGGACAAGGCGTTAGTTTGCTGGCTTCTGTCAGCTGTTTTCTGGCCTTCGCGATATCACCCTTTGCCTTGGCATTTCTTGCCTGTTTGAGAAGACGTTTTGCCTCAGCATTCGCCCCAATTTTTCGAAGAGCTGTATTAAATAATTCGTCTCGGGATTTGTCAGGTAGTATCAGTCTAATTTCATTCGCTTCATCAAAGCGACACCTTGCTTGCGCTTGCTTCACTTCGTCAATCAAGGATGTGACTGTCCGATCTATACCCTTTTGAAGCTCGACAACTCTTTCGTTCGCGGTGGAGCACATAGCCTCGCCATATTCGCTTAGCCAATATTTTGCGCGGCCAAGCATTCTGTGCGCATTCCGAGGTTTACCTTGTTTAAGCAATATCGCCGCAGTCACAACACGGTCCATAACGCCTTGGCAACGAGCTGCCAAATGTGCGCCATCGTCATCGCGCATATCTTTCGTGGACCAACCGGCCTTGAGTGCGTCACAAATATCATCCACCGTATAAGGCCATCGTGGCCCCGCCCGGCCTTTCTTAACGGCGCGACGGAAAGCGGCGCATTGCACCTGCGCGGATATTGCCCGTTCCTGATCCCGCGCCAGCGCATCGCTAAACAATTTATCCCATGCGCTTACGGCGGCATTGTAGTGGTCTTTGGTACAATTGCCTTTCGTGCGGCCCCAGTCCCGAAAACCACATTTTATTGACCAGACAAGATAGGCGGTTGGCAGATGCAAATTCGGAAATCGTATTGCTGCCCCTTCGATGAGTGTGAACATGGAGGCGTCGCCAGCAATCTCCGTGGACAGTTTCTCCGCCTTTTCAAACAATTCCGCCGCTTCTTTATCTGAGGTTCTCGGGTCACGAGCCTTCTGCACCGTGTCATAAACTGTCTTGAGCTTGGCAAGCGCGATTATGGCTTCAGCCACATCGGCGGCCTGGCCAAGCTTGTCAAGTGCGGAGAGGGCCTTGTTGAGGGCTTTTGATGCCTTGCCCGCATGCGCCGCGTCCATGACCCGGCCAGCCGATTTTGCACCATCTGCGAGTTCATCGCTAGATCGTACAATGCGCCCAGAATCACCCACTGCATTGCCCGCCGACCGGGCCGACTTTGTTTCCGAAAGGTTCTTTAACGGGTTTTCTTTTGTGTAGACGTCGCCTTTACGCAAGTGGCCATCGGGGTGCATTTCGACTATGATTTCACCATCGGGACCCAGATGGCTCTCTGCAAGGCCTTCAAAGACGCCCAAAGCGTTTTTTCGCGCTTTTGGTGTGCCGGGTTTTAATCCATCTTGCGCTTTTAATATATCTGAGACCGCGTTCTGCTCGACCCCATGCTGGCCAGGTGCCTTACTCCTGCTCCAGTATTGTGAACCGGTATCTTTGACAAATGACTGCTTAAATCGTTCGAAAAACGATGTGGCTTCGGGTTGATCTGGAAGCCCAAGCCAACCACGTTTCAAACGTTCGTATTCCGAACCTGGACCGACATAATCCCACTTTCCCATTTTTCCCGTTTTCTTGTTAAACTTTTCCTTGTTAAACTTTTTGAAATATACTCCGTCAATATCTCCCGCAAATGGCTTTGTTTCTAAGGAGCCACTTGGATTTTTAACAACCGCATGAACGACTCCGTCTTTTACAGTGACATTTTTCAGTTTTTTAATTTTCGAATCTTGTTTATCGAACCATTTATCACGGTTGCTGTATCTTTCTTCAACTTTGCTCCAAAAGTCATCGGGTACCTTATCCAGTTTTTTAAGATCTTCTGGATACCTGATTTGCCCCGCCAGTTCCTCTGGTACCTCATCTAGTTTTCTTAGTTGTTCTAGTACTTCTCCACGACTGGGTTTCTTCGGTCGGAAATGACCGACAAGGCCTACATCGTTTACCTTCGCACCGAGAAATGTGTCTAATGTTTTTATCGTCTTAGATTTTATCTCAAGAGGCTTCGGAATGGCGCGGCCATCTCGGACGTGCCGCATAGATTTCACATTTGTAAGGCGACTTCCGACTATGACTTTTTCTTTTTTGGAGAATTCTGCAATGTCTTGGATTTGATATCCCGTATATCCGGTGCCATCTTGTTTGTTCATATCAATCAACGCACCTGGCAGGAGGTTGCGAAAATAGCTGTCATGGTTCTTGTTGACATCGAATTTTAGAGTATCGCCGCGATCAAGTTTGATCTTGGGTAAGTCTTTTTTATCAACCGCGCCATTTTGTGCGTGTCCTGAAGCAGGTATGCAAAGCAACGCCAAGCACCACCACACCACCAAATAGGTGTTGTCTTTTCTAAGGAGTTTCCCAAAAATACCCATGACCGAGGCTCCTATGCGGACGTTAGTCCAGTTTCTCAAGCTCTTTGATATCGCCAAATTCTTCACTCATGGACTTTACCGGTTTCTTTTTCGCCTGTGTTGCTGCATCAGCCTTGGCCTTGAATGCCTCCAGCGCACGGCGCGTACCGGGTCCGAACTTGCCATCGACGGTACCGCTATAGACACCTGCTTCCTGAAGGTTTTTTTGAATGGCCTTGCGGGTGGCGGTGCTCAATGCGGAGGATTTCTCGAAGAGAACTTTCCGTACATAGCGGTAACCACCTTTGTAGGAATTTAGCAGATACCACGCCGCTGTTTCCGGTCCCTTGCTGACGCCTGTTCCAGCATCATACATGGTGCCAAGATTATAAAACGAACGCACGTCACCTTTGGCCTCCGCCTTGCGATTCCACTTCAAGGCCTCTGTATAATCCCGTCGGATATTAGACCCGTGTTGGTACATATAACCAAGATTTGCCATAGCGTCTGCACTCCCCTTCTCGGCGGCTTTTTTATACCATTTGACCGCTTCAGAACCGTCCGCGACAATGCCGGGGATTGTTTGGTATTTTCCAAAACTGTATATAGAGCCAAGACGGTTCATGGCACTCATATGGCCTTTTTCCGCCGCCATGTGGATCCACTTCATGGCTTTCTTGGCGTCCCTTTTGACGCCCGTACCTTTGGTGTAGCCGTATTTAAGACCAAGCCTGTACATGGCGTAGGAAAACCCTTTTTCCGCCGCCTTTCGATACCACTTGATGGCTTCCGCTTCGTCTTTGACGACTCCATCACCATTGTCGTACATGACAGCAAGACTATACATCGCTCCAACGAAGTCATTCTCGGCAGCTTTTTTATACCATTTAACCGCTTTTGTACCGTCTGTAACAACGCCAGGAAATTTCTGGAAATTGCCGTCTACATATAGTTTACCGTCGCTATATATGTCGCCGAGTCCAATCATGGCCCTCACATGGCCTTTTTCCGCCGCCATGTGGATCCACTTCATGGATTTCTTGGTGTCTCGTCCAATGCCATTGTCTTTGGTAGAAGCATAATTAACACCAAGCCTGTACATGGCGCTGGCGAGCCCTTTTCCCGCCGCCTTTCGATACCATTTGACGGCCTCAGCCCTATCTTTACCGACACCGTCACCTTTGTCGTACATGGTAGCAAGACTATACAGCGCGCCATCATTTCCCTTCTCGGCAGACCTTTGGTACCAACTCACGGCTTCAGCAACATCCTTGGCGCCAAAAAAGCCGTGCCGATAAGAGTCAGCGAGAAAATCGGCCAGCGCTCCTTCGTCGGTGTTTTTTTCTTTTTCTTTCAGCCTCTGCACAATTTCGGCCGACGACTTGGCAGGTTCGAGAAATTTGATCTCGATCTGCTCTCCAGCTCTGTGACCAGCCACTTCACGGGCCAGGCTCCTGGAATCGGGGGTAGCGACTCCATCGACAGAAATGACTATATTACCAACCGCGAGGCCTGCTTTTTCCGCCGCACTGTTTTTGAAGACGCTTGTAATGATGGTTGCTGTTGCGACTGGAATTTGCAGAGCGACCGCGGCAACTTTAGGAAGTGTCGCTATCTTGACACCCAGCCAACCTCTATTCTTATCGTCCGCCCTCGCCCCCAGCGTTGCCGTGACTACTTTTTCCAGAAGTTTA
>JAAETJ010000977.1 GCA_024228495.1 bacterium
AACCGTCATGAATGGAAACAACGCATAGCTTTGAAAAACCATGCCAAGGCCGCGTTTGTGCGGTGGTGTCGCAATCATTTCGCGATCGCCAAACCGGATCGACCCGCCATTGGGACGCACAAAACCAGCGAGTGCCATCAGAAGCGTCGTTTTGCCCGAGCCCGATGGCCCAAGCAGCGTCAGGAATTCGCCTGCGGCAATATTCAGCGACACATCATCGAGCGCTTTGAACGATCCGTAGGCCTTGCACAAGCCGGATATTTCGATGGGAAGGGATTGGGCAGTAGACGACATAAGGAGCTCCTAACCTGAGAAAAATGGGCGCAGCGCCAATAATTTGATAAAAATGGGCACCGCGCCAAAGTGGATTACTGCTGGATCAGCGTGTCAAACTCTTCGGTCAACTCACCCAACTGGCCGACGTAAAAGCTCGGGTCGACCAAAAGCTGTTTGTCATAGTTGCTGGGATACGTGTTAATTTTGATGGCCGTCTCTTCGGGGATAATGCCTGTGTCAAACGCGCCGGCGTTCACCGGGCCCAGAGGCATCGTCATCGCCAAACGCGCCTGCGATTTGGCACTCAACAACTCGTTGATCAGACGCATGGCGTTGTCTTTATTCGGCGCGCCTTTGGGCACCAGCAAACAGTCGATATCCATGGTGCCGCCGTCAAAGGCATAGGCTACGTCGATGCCCGAACCCATCACGCTTTCCACGCGATTATGGCCCATGTGGATCACGTCCACCTCACCATCACGCAGCAGTTGTGCGGACTGTGATCCTCCACGATACCAAACGGTGACTTCGGGTGCGATCTCTCCCAACTTGGCCCAGGCGCGCGCCATGCCCTCGTCCGTGGCTAACGTGTCGTAGACTTCTGCCATAGGCACACCATCGGCCATAAGGGCAGCCTCAAGGTTGTAGTTCACCTTGCCGTGCATGCCGCGCTTGCCCGGAAAGTTTTCCAGATCCCAAAACTCTGCCCAGTTGGACGGACCATTGTCGCCAAAGGCATCCTTGCGATAGGCAATCACCTTAGTGAAGTTGATGAAGCCGATGTAGTTTTCATGGATCAGATCTTCGGGGATACCCGTTGTGTCGACAATCGAATAATCAATCGGCTCAAGGCTGCCCTCTCGGCTGAGTGTTTCACACGAGGGCAAATCCTGCTCGCTCACATCCCATGCGACGGCCCCCGCTGTGATTTGCGCACGCACGTCCTGGATGCCGTTTGTCGTATCTTCCTTGACCGTCACATTTAAAGCCGTGGCTGCGGGCTTCAGCATAGCAGAGCGTAAAGCGTCCTGAAATGACCCACCCCAGGATGTAAACACAACCTCGCCTTCGGCGGCAGCTGGTCCACTGGCAAGTGCTACGGCAAACACGCCGCAGAGCATTGTTGTTCTGAATAAATTCTTTGATGAATTGGTCGATGACATTAGGGATCCCCTTTATGTTGGTTGCTAAATCTATTTCACTGAGTGAAACGCCGTTTCATTATTACTGAAAAAAATAAAACCTGTCAACCATTTTTTTCGGCCAGCTCAGGGGCTGAGATTTTGTTTTTTGAAGACTTTGGTCTCGAGCCGCAGCCTGCGAAAGCCATTCTAGTCACACATTTGTGTTACGTTGGGCGTTGTGAAAAACGTGAAATGAAAGTCTGCATCGGTGCATTTCTGACTCCCGTCGTAAAAATTTGGGTGTCTGCTCTTTGTTGATTTGAACAATCTGAGAAAGGGCTAATCAGATCTCTTGAATAGCCGCTGTGGGTGTAATCGGTTGATTAGTCGCAATAGTTAATAAGAATTAATCGAGACTGGTAAGGGTTTGGTCGAAAATACCTGTTTGAATCGGGCTGACTTTCCATATCCACTGGAAATCAGGATTCCGGTACGAACCAGGCTCCGACTGGTAACGAAACTGGTAAGAGTGAAATTGAAAATAAGCGGATACCCTGGTAATCCGTGGTGTTCCCATCGTGGTGATGTAATCTCATAATCCATTGGTCGGAGGTTCAAGTCCTCCCGGGCCCACCATTCTCACTGACAACGGACTTTCTTGGTGTCCGTGACCATCTGAAATACAGATGGAACTTAAACTCTTTAGCCTCATACAATTCACAACATTCCCGTTGTTATCATCCAAGGTTCACAACCGTTTTGTTATGATCTAATAAGGCTGTTGTCCTTGATTACCAGCAGGAGAATAATTACAAACCACTAAATTGGGATAGAGTAAAGAAGGACAATAATTAATTCCGCACCCAAGTTTGATTGTTGTTTCACGGACTATTTGGGTATAGTGGCTGCATACTTTACCTGCCTCACAAGTATTTGTTGCATAATCATAATAACTTTCTTCTGATGCCCAGGCATTTGTGATACCAGCCCCTG
>JAAETJ010000978.1 GCA_024228495.1 bacterium
GGTTACAATCCGGTTGTGCCTATTTTACGCGGACACTGCACACACTGCTCGCGCCAAAACAATCAACCCGGCGCAGCAATGTCACGCGTCGGCACGACCCGTGTAAAGCCCCCCAATCGACATCTTGGCTATGTGATTCCCTGGTATGGGCTTGCTCTTGCGCTGTTGGGGGTTTATGGCTTTTTTCTATACAGCAATAGACGAAAAAGCATCGAGGACGAGATTTGAAATATACAAGCACACGTGGCGAGGCTCCCGTTCAAGGGTTCGAGGATGTTCTGTTGGCGGGACTGGCAACTGATGGCGGTCTTTATGTGCCCCAAGACTGGCCAAAATTTACAAAAGATGAGATCAGCGATTTTGCGGGGCTGCCATATACGGAATTGGCGTTGCGCGTCATCACGCCATTTGTCGGTGATGAAATCCCTTCTGATGAGTTGAAAGAAATGGTCGATGATGCCTATGCAGGTTTCTCCCATAAGGCCATTGCGCCGCTTATCCAGCTTGATAGCAATGACTTTCTTCTTGAGCTGTTTCACGGGCCGACTCTGGCGTTCAAGGATTTTGCCATGCAGTTGTTGGCCCGTTTGATGGACCGGGCACTGGCCAAACGTGGACGCCGCGCGACGATTGTCGGGGCAACCTCTGGTGATACGGGCGGGGCCGCTATTGAGGCTTTTCGCGGTCGTGACAATATTGATGTGTTTATCCTGCATCCCCATAATAAGGTCACCGAAGTACAGCGCCGTCAGATGACGACCCCCACTGAAGACAATGTTCACAATATCGCGCTTGAGGGTAATTTTGATGATTGTCAGGCCCTGTTGAAATCAATGTTCAACAATGCCTCCTTGCGCGATGAGCTACAGCTGGCCGGGGTCAATTCGATTAACTGGGCGCGCATCATGGGGCAGATCCCCTATTATTTTGCGGCCGCGACGGCTCTGGGTGCGCCATCACGCGACGTCGCGTTTTGTGTGCCCAGCGGTAATCTTGGTGATATTTTCGCAGGTTTTGTGGCCAAAAAACTTGGCCTTCCTATTAATAAGTTGGTGATTGCCACCAATGCCAATGATATATTGGCGCGTACGCTGGAAACCGGGCGCTATGAAACTAAAGCGGCGATTGCCACTGACAGTCCCAGCATGGATATTCAGGTATCGAGCAATTTTGAACGCTTGTTGTTTGAGCTGTCAGGCGAGGACAGTGTATGGCTGAACGGCTTTATGAGGCAGTTTGGCGACACTGGTACAGGCTTACTGTCTGACAGCGTATTTGATAAATTTAGCTCCTTGTTTGCAGCCCATCGCCTTGATGATCAACAGACCGGTGAAACTATCGCACAGATCCAGCGAGAGAGTGGATATATGGCTGATCCGCACACGGCCGTTGGTCTGGGGGTTGCTGCTTTGGCGCGAAGCAAGGGCGAGGTGGTTGCCTCGACCCCGATGGTCACATTGTCAACGGCGCATCCGGCGAAATTTCCTGATGCCGTGGATAAATCTCTGGGCGTTCAACCTTTTCAGCCCGAGATCATCGTTTCGCAAAAGAACCTATCCGAGCGCTATGACGTGTTGGCGAATGATTTCTATCTTGTTGCCGATCACATCAAGAAACACGCGCGTGTCGTCGCGAATTCCTGAAAATCTGCTAGAGTTTTGTTAGCCAGCTGGCATGTGATTTGCTCCATCTGGCTATATCAGTTTTTTCAGGGAGAAGTTTTGCGGGATTAACTGATTGATCACGGATGAAACAGGCAGGGGGCGGTTCATGGCTTTTTTGAAAAGCGCGAACAAAAATGACACGGGATCTGCCCTGTTTGGGGAAAGCTTGACCCTGCGTGCTCCAAAGACCAGTGATTTTGACCAATGGGTCGACCTGCGCCTTGCCAGTGAACCGTTTTTGCGCCCCTTTGAACCTAGTTGGAGCACTAGCGAGTTGACGCGGCGCAGTTTTCGCAAACGTATTGATTTTTACAAACGATCCTCGCGCGATGGCACAGGCTATTCATTTTTTCTCAAATCGCGCGAAAACGAGCAAATACTGGGCGGTTTGACCCTGTCAAATGTCAGATATGGGGTGATTAGCTCCGCCTCGATTGGTTATTGGATCGGCCAACCCCATGCCCGGCAAGGCCATATGAGCGAAGCTGTGCAGATCTTGTTGCCGTTTGCCTTCAAATCACTACACCTGCATCGGTTGGAGGCTGCATGCCTCCCACAGAATGAGGCATCGGTCGCGTTACTGCAAAAAAACGGATTTAAACAAGAGGGCATCGCGCGCAAATATCTGCGGATTAACGGTGTCTGGCAGGATCATTTGCTATTTGCTCTGCTTGAAGACGATTATTAAACTTAATAATCTTGTACTTGACACTGTTTGGCCGAAATTTCAGTGCGTCTTAGACTTGAAAGAACACGACATGGGTAGTGAGCGGGGTGGTTTCTCTTGAATCCACCAGGCGTTCGAAATTTCAGGAAGTTAAGCAGTTAATTTTATGATGTGGTGTCTATACATTAGCAATCTTTTGAGGAGAGGCGTTTTTTCGCATGTGATGATGCTTGGGCTGGTTGCTCTCGTGTCCATGTTTGTGCATGGGTCAGCGATGGCGCTGGAACCGATTGCTATTACGGGTACCAAGGATGTCATCGATATTTCTGAGCGTGGAGTGTTTTATGAAGGGCGCGGCGATCGTTTGCAGGTCGAGACCGCAGCTGGTCGTGACGGTATTGCCGGGCGCATGTCTGTGCGCGCACGCCAATCGGGCAGTAACCCACGTTGGGTCGTTTTCGCGCTACACAATGCCACCAACCAAACCATTGAACAGTGGTTGACGGCGCAACGATACAGTCTCAATGATTCCAAGTTTTTCAATCCTGATCTTGATAAAGCGCGCATTGGCGCGGTGACGCCATCCGTTGGCTTTGCCCCAGAGCGGGTATCATCCGACAATACAGACATTTTTTCACTAAGCGTCGAGGCCGGGGCGACGGTGACCTTTGTCGTCGAATTGTCGGGCAAGACCTATCCGCGTTTGTCGCTTTGGAACGTCAAGGCATTCGAGAAAAAGCGCCGTAACGGGCATTTGTTCAACGGTATATTGCTTGGCATTACCGGCATTATGGCGATCATTTTATCGGCTCTGTTTGCCGCCAATCATAAGGCTATGTTCCCGGCAGGCGCGCTCGTCATCTGGGTTGGGCTTGCCTATATGTGCGCGGAATTTGGCTTCTTGCAAAAGCTGTTTAGTCTATCCACCGATGGCAATGCTATTTACCGCGCCGCCAGCGAAGCCGCGTTTGCTACATCACTGGTCAGTTTTTTATATATATTCTTGTCTTTGCGACTTTGGCATGGATGGATCAGGCTGTTTTTTATTAGCTGGATCCTGGCGCAAGGGGCGCTCGTCTTGCTGGCTTTTGCCGATGCGCCATTGGCGAGTTCGCTGGCACGGCTTAGTTTTGGCGCGATTGGCGTGATCGGCGGCCTGTTTATTCTCTATCTTGCATTCCGCGGCCAAAGCCGGGCTCTATCACTTATGCCGACCTGGCTGTTATTTTTGGTCTGGCTGTTTGGCATGGGTGTGACCATTAATGGTCTGTTGTCTGGTGATATGGTGGTGACGGCGATGAATGCCGGGCTGGTGTTATTGCTGGCTCTGTTCGGCTTTACGGTCACGCAATTTGCGTTCTCAGCGATGGACCATACGGGCAAGGGGCCAGCCAACCGGTTTTACTTTAATGGTCAGGCCATTGAGGGGGCGGGGGCCTGTGTCTGGTACTGGGATGCCCGTCATGACACCATCGAGGTTGGCAAAGAGGTAGAAGAAGCTTTGGGTCTCTCCTGGGGAACCCTGTCGGGATCCTTTGACGATTGGCTTGATTATTTGCACCCCATAGATCGTGAACGTTTCTCTCTCATGCTGCTTGGTGTCAAGGAGCGCAATGGTGGCCCTGTGAGTATTGATTTTCGCATGCGTCGTTCGGACGGGACCTATCTTTGGTATGATTTGAAGGCGCATACCGATGACTGGGTCAAGGCGCGGACCTTGACGTGCGTTGGTCTTCTCTACGATGTCACCAGTACAAAGCGGGCCCATGAACGATTGGTCCGTGATGTTGTGAATGACAGTTTGACGGGGCTTCCTAATCGAGAAATTTATGCTGACAGGTTAGCAACGGCGGTGATGCGTGTGCGACAAGAACGCGCAGCTCCTCCTGCGGTTTTGTTCATTGATCTGGATCGCTTCAAGAATATTAATACCAGATTTGGTATGGGAGTTGGGGACACCATGTTGTTGACCGTGGCGCGCCGGTTGGCTCGCTATTTACGGCCTCAAGATGCTTTGGCCCGGATCGCTGGAGATCAGTTTGCCATATTGATGCTCACCGAAACCGGAACCAATCAGGTCACTCAATTGGCAGAACGGGTGCGCAAGGCGCTACGCGGTCCCATCAAAATCTCCGGCGAAGACGTGATCCTCACCAGTTCCATTGGCTGTAGCATTTATTCTGATCTTCAGTGCACTGGTGATCGCTTGTTTCGCGAAGCGGAATTCGCCATGTATCGAGCCAAACGATTGGGCACAGATCGTATTGAATTATTCAAGCCAGACATGTTGTCGGACCGCGATGATCGGGTGGCGTTGGAAAGTGATTTGCGACAGGCAGTCGGGCGCGGCGAATTGAAGATATTCTACCAGCCCATCATGCGACTGGCGCGCGGTGAACTGGTTGGGTTCGAGGCGTTATTGCGCTGGGAACATCCAGAATTTGGAGCCATCAGCCCCGATGAATTTATTCCTATTGCGGAAGGCAATGGTACGATCCTTGATCTGGGAGCATTTGTTCTCGATCAGGCATCGCGTGAAGCAGCGCGCTGGCAGCGTATCGTTCCGGTGAACGAAAAGCCATTATTTGTCAGCGTCAATGTTTCCAGTGGGCAATTGTTCAGTGAAGAGCTGGTGCTTGATATTCGCCATATCCTGTCGCGTCAAAATCTGCCGCAAGGGGCATTGCGCCTTGAGGTAACAGAATCTATCGTGATGGAAAACCCTGAACAGGCAATCGATATTTTGCACACGCTTAAAGCACTGGGTACTGGTCTTTCAATGGATGACTTTGGCACGGGCTATTCCTCCTTGAGCTATTTGCTGCGCTTCCCCTTCGACACCATTAAGGTCGATCGTGAAATCCTCCAGTATCGCAATAATGAAGAGGCGGGTGCCGTTATTTTGCGATCTATCGTTGCGTTGGTCCATGAACTCAACAAGGATGTGGTCGCCGAAGGTATTGAGACCGATGAAGACGCTGCGTATTTACGTTCTATCAAATGCGATTATGGACAAGGCTTTTACTATGGCGAAGCCATGAGTGCCGCTGAGGTTCAAAACTTGCTGAAAGCCTTGGTGAAGTCAGGCAAGCTCGTGCTGCAACCGACTAAAAAGAAAGCCAGGAAAGCCCCGCCTGCTCCGATTGAAATCGCCACGATCGAGACAGCACCCAACAGGCAAATGACATCGCCCCAAGCCACACCGGGAAGAACGGAGCCCGCACCAGTTCCTGCGCCCCCGTCTACGCCTACACCTGTGTCACCGCCCTCTCCTGCATCCAAGGGCGCTCCGGCTCGGCCGGATGCAGTTCCAGCCGCCAATCCATCGCCCAATCAACCCCCCGTCAGTGCTAAATCTATCCCCAACCGGAAAAGTGGTTAAACCCTCTCGACTGTTGCTCTTGACACGATACATAGGGTATGAGCGCAGTCTGATTATTTGTTTGAGTAGTTTGTAATGTTCAATGATTAAAATTGAAGAGCAGTTAGGGGCATATGTGGTTAGAATCGGCAATATAATGCCCTGAGCAGGGCAATTTACCGCTTAAGATTTTAGTGTGAAACAGGTGGAGTTCACAAATGTCGAGAAAATATTTTGGAACCGATGGAATTCGGGCGCAAGCCAATTCATTCCCAATGACGTCTGATGTGGCCATGCGCGTGGGTATGGCTGCTGGCAAGATTTTTACCACAGGAAATCATCGCCATCGCGTGGTGATTGGTAAGGATACGCGACTATCGGGTTATATGCTGGAATCGGCAATAGTCGCAGGCTTTACCTCCGTTGGCATGGATGTCTTTCAACTCGGCCCCATGCCAACGCCAGCTGTTGCCATGCTCACTCGTTCCCTGCGCGCTGACCTTGGTGTGATGATTTCAGCATCTCACAATGTTTATTCGGACAATGGTATCAAACTATTCGGACCTGACGGTTTCAAGCTGTCTGATGAAACCGAGCTGGAAATTGAAAAATTTATGGATGGCGATATCAATTCTTTGCTATCTGCGTCCTCGAAACTGGGCAGAGCAAAGCGCATTGATTCCGCGCAAGAGCGTTATATAGAATTTGCCAAACGGACTTTGCCGCGCAATCAAAGTTTTGATGGTATGCGGATCGTGATCGATTGCGCCAATGGGGCAGCTTACAAGGTTGCTCCTGATGCCTTGTGGGAGTTGGGTGCCGAGGTCATTAAAATCGGTGTCGATCCTGATGGTTTCAATATCAACAAAGATTGTGGTTCGACTCATACGTCTTTATTGAGCCAGAAGGTCAAGGAAATGCGAGCCGATATAGGTATCGCGCTTGACGGCGATGCTGACCGGATGCTGATCGTGGATGAAGAAGGCCGTGAGATTGATGGTGATCAGATCATGGCGGTGATTGCTGAAAGCTGGCTGGAAAAAGAGCGACTGACCGCTGGCGGAGTGGTCGCCACAGTGATGTCTAATCTGGGGCTTGAGCGTTATTTGAACGGGCTTAATCTTACGCTTGAACGCACACTGGTCGGGGACCGCTATGTGGTCGAATATATGCGCAAGCATGGGTTCAATGTTGGCGGCGAGCAGTCAGGTCACATTGTCTTGTCTGATTTTAGTACCACGGGTGATGGGTTGGTTTCAGCCCTGCAGGTGATGTCGGTGGTTGCCAAAAGCGGCAAGACGGTTTCAGAAGTCTGCAGTAAATTTGAACCGGTTCCTCAATTGCTCAAAAATGTTCGTTACAAGAGTGGCGAACCTTTGAAGAAAAAACAGGTTATAGAGGCCATTAGTGATGGTGAACAAAGACTCGGCAAAGCCGGTCGCCTGGTGATTCGCCCCTCTGGCACGGAGCCGGTCATTCGCGTGATGGCTGAGGGCGATGATCAGCAGCTCGTCAATTCTGTTGTCGGTGAGATATGCGATGCGCTTCGTTAGAGTTCTTTACGAATGAGCTTGAAGATGTCTTCGAACATGGATTTGGTGAGGCGGCGGGTGTTCAGATTGTAGCGCGAGCAATGATAGCTATCGATGAGGATCAGCTGGTTGTCTAGTTGATGGCGTGCACCATGCTTGAAGGGATATTCGACTAGTCTCTTGTTTTGCGTCCGCACAATACTATCATGAGAAATTTTACCCAGTGCCATAATGACTTTAAGCGCCTTTGTTTGCTTGATGCGTTGGTCCAGGAACGGGCGGCAGGCATTAATTTCAACACCAATTGGTTTATTTTGCGGCGGCACGCAGCGCACCGCATTAGTGATCATGGTATCGATGAGTTCAACGCCATCATTAGCTCTGGCTTGGTAGTGGCCAGTTGCAAAGCCAAATTCCAGCAGCATTTCATAGAGCAGGTCGCCGGCTGCATCACCCGTAAAAGGGCGCCCCGACCAATTGGCACCCTTGAGCCCGGGGGCGAGGCCAACGATCAGCAAGCGTGCTGAGCGAGCGCCAAAGGAGGCGACGGCACCATTGAAAAAATCTGGGTATTTTTGTTGATTGGCGCGCCGGAACTCGACAAGGCGCGGACAGATATGGCAGTTTTTTGGAGCTTCTGGACGGGTTTCCATCGATAGCGATTTCTTCTATTCAAAAAAACGTCAACCTAGCATCTGATGATGCCCGATCCTTGAGGAATATGAATAGAGGGCAATGCCGTTAGAAATCAATATCTCACGTGCAATATTTCTCTAGATACCTTCAAGTTAGTCTCCGAAATCGTCTTTAATGTTCGTTGGTTCAACTGCGGCGTGTTCTTTGTGTCCGATAAGTGCGGCGAGTTCATTGATTTCGACAAACTGATCGGCCTGGCGGCGCAAATCATCGGCAATCATGGGAGGAGAGGTGCTAAGGGTCGAGACGACGCTGACCCGTTTGCCGCGGTATTGCAGGGCCTCGACAAGAGCGCGAAAATCTCCATCTCCAGAGAAAATGACGATATGATCCAGATGCTCTGCAAGGGTCAAGGCTCCAACCGTTAGCTCGGTATCCATATTTCCCTTGATTTTGCGGCGTCCAGCGCTATCAGTAAATTCCTTGGTAGGTTTGGTGATCATAGTATATCCATTGTAATCTAGCCAGTCGATTAACGGCCGAATCGAGGAATATTCCTGATCATCAGTAATTGCAGTATAGTACAATGCTCGAATAAAATGAGAGTTATTCTCGAAAAACTTAAGTAGTCTTTTATAGTCTATTTCAAGTCCGATATTTTTAGTTGTGGCGTATAGATTTGCGCCATCAATAAAAAGTGCGGTCCTTTCATTCTTGTTTAATTTCATGGTATTTGTTCTTTTTTTAATGGAACTATATTTTTAATGTCACTATGTATTGGGTAAAAGGTCAAAGTATACTCTGTATGCGTGAATTATAGGCTTTGATCTACAGTTATGTATAGTGATTTAATTTACAAAATTCAATCCTGAATTAGAAAGATTCTTAGCTTTTGATGAAAGATCTAAGTGAATATCAGATTACCAATGTTTTCGTCATCGTTTCTCGGGGTAAAATCAAATGATTCTGATTGCACTGGGCGGGAATATGCCCGTAGAAAACCAATCACCCGTGCAAACATTGCGCTGGGCGATTGACGAAATGGCAAAGTATCAGATTTATGTTATGTCAATTTCATCCTTCTATTGTACGAAGCCGGTCGGACAAGCAGGGCAGTCTGATTATATCAACGCGGTTGTTCGTGTGCGGGTGGCAATGGGGCCGGCCAATTTGCTAAAAAATCTAAAAATGATCGAAATGGCAGCAGGGAGAGGTACGCAACCTGTTGCTTTGCGAGCACGTTGGGGGCCTCGGCCACTGGATCTCGATCTTGTTGATTATAAAAAAATAGTGACGGGGAATTTTCAAGTATGTAGCCGTTACAGCATGGTGACAAAGGTATCAAGGGTTTCTCAGCTAGGGCGTTGTGAGCTTGTTTTGCCACATCCACAGGCGCATCTGCGGCCCTTTGTAATTCGGCCAATTATCGACATAGCGCCGTTCTGGCACCATCCGGTAACCGGTTTGTCGGCACTTTCTATGTGGGCATTGATCAAAAACAAGCCCGAGGGAAGTATCATTCACGAGCTTCCTTGAGAAGTTTGGCAAACACCAGGAAGGATCGTTCCGAGCAAGTATATTTTTTACCAACAGGGCAATTCGGCGCTTGCATGTGATGCGAAATTTGCATAAATACAAGGTGATATATGATCTCTGGTCCGGGGGCGTGTGATGGTGCTTGTCTTGAAAAGACATAATGGTCTTTTTGTGCTGGCTGTTGATGCTCTCTCATGAGACAGAAATTTTGAACCACCTTTACGTGAGGAACGCTCTATGGCCCGAGTTACTGTCGAAGACTGCATTGATAAAGTCTCCAACCGGTTTGAACTTATTTTGCTGGCAGGGCATCGCTCGCGGATGATTTCGGCTGGTGGAGAGCTGACGCTTGAGCGCGACAATGATAAAAACCCGGTTGTTGCGCTACGCGAAATTGCTGAAGAGCGGATTTCTCCAGAGGACATGAAAGAAGACCTCATTCACTCCTTGCAAAAACATGTGGAAGTTGATGAACCAGAGGCAGAAGCTGCTCCATTGCTGACCAGCAATCTGCATCAGCGTTCAGAGCGTGTTATTCTTGGTCAGGACGATGCAGCCGGTGATGCGCCAACTCCTGAAATCATGACGGAAGATGAGCTGCTGCGTGGCATGGAACGTTTGGTTCCTGTCGAAAGCAATGGCCGCAAACGCCGTTAGAAAAACTCTTGTTATCAAGGCTATAACGATGAAGTTTTTATTGTCTTGGTGTTAGATTTGATAGCAGTCCGAATTTGAATGAAGGAGTTATTTGGAAGATGATGGGCCGAGATGAGCTCGTAGATCGCGTATCCAAATATAATCCCGAGACGAACAAGGCGCTAATTGCCCGCGCCTATGATTTCGCACAAGATGTGCACGATCACCAGACACGCAAATCGGGTGAAAAATATTTTATTCATCCCAAGGCCGTCGCTGAGATACTCACAGAACTAAAGCTAGATGATGCGACCATTGCCACAGGTCTGCTGCACGATACGATTGAGGATACGAGAGCCACTCGCGAAGAAATCAACAAATTATTCGGCGACGAAATAGGCGCATTGGTTGATGGGGTGACCAAGTTGGATCAGCTTGATCTCGTGACCAAGAAGGCTGAGCAGGCTGAGAATTTCCGCAAACTGTTGATAGCCATTTCGAGCGATGTACGCGTGCTGCTTGTCAAGCTCGCTGACCGTCTCCACAATATGCGCACCATGGAGCATATGCGCGATGACCGCCGCCGTCATATATCTCGTGAGACCATGGAGATTTATGCGCCGCTTGCCGGGCGTATGGGTATTCAGTGGTTGCGCGATGAATTGGAAGATTTGTCATTCCGCTGGCTCTATCCCGAGGCTTACGAAACTATATTGGCGCGCCTTGAAAAATTGCGCTCCAGCTATTCCAGGTTGATTATCGAGGTTGAAAAAGAGCTGCACCTCAAGCTTGAGGAATACGGCATTGATGCCTTGGTGACGAACCGCGAAAAAAAGCCTTTTTCGATCTGGCGCAAAATGGAAAACCGGCAGATTGCTCTCGAGCAGCTTTGCGATATTTACGGGTTCCGGGTGATTACCAAATCCGTCGAGGATTGCTATCGGGTGCTTGGTGTCATTCATACCACCTGGCAGATCGTGCCGGGGCGCTTCAAGGATTATATCTCGGTTCCCAAATCAAACGATTATCAGTCCATTCATACTACCATCATTGGTCCAGAGCGCCAGCGGGTCGAATTGCAGATCCGCACAGAAAAAATGCACGAAGTTGGGGAGTTTGGCATCGCTGCTCATACGCTTTACAAAGAGAGTATTGAGGATGAAAGCAATGGTAAACAACATCCCAAGCATGATTTGTTGCAAGACAGCAGCGCTTACCAATGGCTAAGGCAATTGGTTGATATGCTGCGTGAAGGAGATAACCCCGAAGAGTTTCTCGAACATACCCGTTTGGAGCTGTTTCAGGATCAGGTCTTTACTTTCACCCCCAATGGCGGGCTGATCGTCTTGCCGCACGCTGCCACGCCGATTGATTTTGCCTATGCGGTTCATACCGATATTGGCGATACGTGCATCAGTTGCAAAATCAATGGCCGCCCCATGCCGCTTGTCACCAATCTTAAAAATGGCGATGAGGTCGAGATCAATTGTGCAGAGGGACATATGCCCCCTGCTGCCTGGGAAAATATCGCGGTGACCGGAAAGGCCAAAGCGGCGATCCGGCGCTCGACGCGTGCTTCCATGCAAGAGCAATATGGTCGACTGGGGCACGAGATTATTATTCAGGGCTTTGCCTTTGCCGAACGCAAATTCACAAAAACCCTGCTGGAGGAAAAGCTTTTTCGTTTGCCCCAGGGCTCGGTGGTCGAGGTTTTTGCTGCCGTTGGCCGAGGTGAGCTGGCCGTGGATCTGGTGATTTCAGCGCTTTATCCTGATTATGTGGCAGATGATGACAGTGATGTCAGTGTTATGAAGGCTGCCGGTCACGGAGAAGGTGGCTGGCTTGGCAAGACCATGGGGCTGAAATTCTTGTGGGCCGGGCAACCAGAAACCATTGGACCGGGCAGTGGCATTCCTATTCGTGGTACGCCGGATGATATGCCCATTCGCTTTGCGCCCAAAGGGGGAGCGTTGCCCGGTGAACGCATCGTTGGCATCATGACGCAAGGAGAGGGTATCATTATTTACCCGATTCATGCCAAGGCCTTGCAGAAATATGATGACCAGCCAGAGCGATGGGTCGATGTGACCTGGGATATTCAATCCGAAAGCCGCGAGCGTTTTCCAGCCCTCATCTCGGTGACCACCTATAATATGCCGGGGAGTTTGGCGCGGATTGCCCAGCTGATTGGTGAGGCGGATGCCAATATTGATAAATTACGAATGGTCAGACGGGCAGTGGATTTTACCGAAATGATGATCGGGCTGGAAGTCTGGGACATCAAGCATCTCAATCGTATTGTCGCCGGGATCAAGGCTATGAAAATTGTTAATCGTGTTTTTAGAATTCAAGGTTAGTTTTTCCCCTGGTGGCTCCGGTTATCCCATTTCTATTGGCAGAACTTGAGGTCCAAGATGGAGCTCTTATATGAACGAGGGGTGAGGCTATTTGGCACGTGGTATCTAAAGCCAAGGCGCCTAAAATAGCAAAAGGCGCACATGTAGCTGTGTTTGTTTTCGTTTTCATAGTATCAAAACTTTCAAAAAGGTATTTCAGATGCTGTTTGATCGGCGAACTCCTCCCAAACTCAAGGAAAAAATACGGGTTGCCGTCTGGCCGCGTCGTAACTGGAAGCGCTCGATCCGCTATGTGTTGACGCGTATATTACGGCTGCGCACGGCATCCAGCGCCATCGCCAGAGGTGCGGCTGCTGGTGTATTGGTTTCTTTTACGCCGTTTTTGGGATTTCATTTCATCCTGGCGGGATTGCTTGCATGGACCATGCGCGGCAGTATCATCGCCTCTGCCCTTGGCACATTTTTTGGCAATCCCTTGACCTTCCCCTTTATCTGGATTGGCACCTATCAGCTTGGCAATCGTTTGCTTGGTCTTGAAACAAAACTGACAGGCGATGGTCTTACCGGGCAGATCAAGGATATGAACACCAACATAACAGACTCTTCCTGGGATAATCTGTGGTCAGCGGTTGAAATGCTATGGCCTGTCATGCTCAAACCCATGGCAGTTGGCGGGGTGATAATGGGGCTGGTCGCGGGGCTTGTTTCCTACTATCTTGTCAAGAAGTTGGTCGGTGCTTATCAGGTTCGCCACGAGGTTGATCAGCCGGCTTGATCGCAAAACGAAGCGGCAGGAGTGTTCGCTATGAGTTTATCGCAAGAAAAGCCTCCCCATCTGCGGCTGGGTGTCAATATTGATCATGTCGCTACCATCAGAAATGCGCGCGGCGGCGGGCATCCCGATCCTCTTAAAGCAGCTATTCTGGCGATTGATGCGGGGGCTGATGGTATTACCGCTCATTTGCGTGAAGATCGTCGCCATATCAGCGATGAGGATATCGAAAAACTTCGTTCGCAGATTCCTTCTCCGCTTAATCTGGAAATGGCCGCAACGATCGAAATGCTGGGTATTGCCGTGCAGTGCAAGCCGCATGCCTGCTGTCTGGTACCTGAAAAACGTCAAGAACTCACCACTGAAGGTGGGCTTGACGCGGTGGCCGGGCACAACCACTTGACCCCCTATGTTAAACAGCTTGTGGATGCCGGGATCCGTGTATCCATGTTTATTGACCCAGATTTTGCCCAGGCTGATGCCTCGCACTCAATGGGTGCCGATGTGGTGGAAATCCATACGGGCACTTATTGCGAAGCCGTCATTGCGGGGGATCGGCGAGAAATCAGCGCTGAACTTGAGCGGATCAAAAAAATGGCGACCTATGCGAGCAGCCTCGGGCTTGAAGTGCATGCAGGTCATGGCTTGACCTATGAATCGGTTGGGCCGGTTGCGGAATTGCCAGAGATTGTTGAGCTGAATATTGGACATTTCCTTATTGGAGAAGCGATCTTCGGGGGGCTTGATAGCTCGATCCGTCGTATGCGTGCGTTAATGGACAAGGCACGAGCCGAGAGTGGAGGGCAAAAAAGCGCCTGAAGTTAGGGCCGTTTTTGTTATCTTGATATGAATTGGGAGCTTTGAGCGCATATGATCCTTGGCCTTGGCAATGACCTCATCGATATTCGGCGCATAGAAAAAGTCATCGATAAATATGGCGAGCGTTTTCTTGAGCGTATTTTCACACCTATTGAACGTGAAAAGTCAGAGCGCCGGGCTGGACGTGTAGCATCCTATGCCAAAAGATTTGCTGCCAAGGAAGCTTGCTCCAAGGCTCTTGGTACCGGATTGGCGCAGGGGGTTTATTGGCGCGACATGGGGGTTGTCAATCTGCGTTCTGGCAAGCCGACCATGAATTTGTCGGGGCGGGCATTTGAGCATCTGGAGGCGTTGGTGCCGTTGGGTCATGATCCCAGAATTGATCTCACCATTACCGATGATTTTCCACTAGCACAGGCTATTGTCATCATATCAGCAGTTCCCAAGGCATAAAACGGGGAGCTGACTGGTACCGCCAATTATTTGCCATCACTATATATAAAGGATATAGGGCAGGGAGGTCACTTCCTGTTTTAAGTAAAATCTGGTCGGGCAGAAGGAATGTCATTTGATGGATGCGGAAATGGAGACTCTCGAAAAAACGTCCTTTCTCGGCAGCATTATTGATGTTGCCAAGATTGTTGCCATGGCGATCATGATTGCCCTGTTTATCAGGGTTTTTGCCTTTCAGCCTTTCAATATCCCGTCCGGTTCCATGAAATCGACCCTGCTGGTGGGGGATTATCTGTTTATTTCCAAATTCAGTTATGGCTATAGCCGCTATTCTTTTCCCTTCGATGTGAAATTATTTGAAGGACGGATTTTTGGGTCTTCGCCGGAGCGCGGCGATGTAGCGGTCTTTCATTATAACAAGGTCGACTATATCAAGCGAGTAGTCGGTTTGCCGGGAGACCGGGTCCAAATGCGCGATGGGCGCATGTACCTGAATGAAAAGCCGGTGGATCGCAAAGCTGGTCTGCCCTTTGAGATCACTAATTTCTATGGTCAAAAACGTTTCGTAAAACGCTATATCGAAAGCATGCTTAACGGTAAAACCTACCAAACGCTGGATATTACCGAGAACGGCTCTGGTGATAATACGCGCGTCTATACGGTGCCATCCGGGCATTATTTCATGATGGGTGATAATCGCGATAATTCGAGCGACAGTCGATTTAGCTCCCCTATAGGTTTCGTACCCGCACAAAATCTGATAGGCAAGGCTCAATTCTTGTATTTTTCCCATGCCGATATGGCCCGCGCCAACAGCTATTTTGATCGATTTGATCTTGTCCGCTGGAAGCGTCTGTTTACCTGGATCAAGTGATCAGGTACATAGATTATGGGGGATCATAACGGTAAAAAAGGGCGCGGCTCTGGAAAGTAAACAATATGGCGATGAATGAAACTACAAGCACCAAGAAACCAGCGAGCGACTTGGGGGATACGGTGCGTATTGTCGTCCACGCTCTTATCCTTGCACTGCTAATTCGTATATTCTTGTTTCAGCCCTTCAATATTCCGTCTGGTTCCATGAAGGAAACTTTATTGATTGGCGACTATCTGTTCGTTTCGAAGTTCAGCTATGGCTATTCTCGTCACTCCTTGCCCTTTAGTCCGCAGCTGTTTTCCGGGCGGATATGGAGTAGTGACCCCAAGCGCGGTGATGTAGCCGTGTTTAAAAATCCTTATACGGGAGAAGATTATATCAAGCGCGTGATTGGCCTGCCCGGCGATGAAATTCAGATGATTGATGGTGTTTTACATATTAATGGGGTTTTTGTACCCAAGAAGAAGGTCAAGGATTTTCTTGGCCGTGACCGCCGCGGCATCAGGCGAAAGATCCCCCGCTATCAAGAAACACTCCCCAATGGGGTGAGTTATTTCGTGCTGGATGAGCTTCGATCCGGTCCACTCGATACGACGCGGGTGTATAAAGTTCCCGCAGACCACTTTTTCATGATGGGTGACAATCGAGACAATTCAACCGATAGTCGCGTCGACAATATGGTTGGACCGGTACCGTTGGTCAATTTTGTCGGTCGTGCCGATCGTTTGTTCTTTTCTGTCGATGAGGCGGGTAGCTGGTTAAAATTCTGGAACTGGCCTTCCGATATTCGCTGGACACGTATTTTTTCTGCGGTCAAGTAATGGATGGTGTTGCCTGAACTAAGCATCTGATATTTTTGCGAAAAAAATTATTTGATTAAAAACAGCTTTGGACGCTCCTATGAGACTGAAACAACTCCAGGAAAAGATCGGCTATACGTTCATAGATCGCACTTTGCTTGAAAAAGCTGTTATTCATGCCAGTGCCCGCGAGAAAAAGCGCCAGTCCGAAGATAATGAGCGGCTGGAATTTCTGGGTGACCGGGTGCTCGGTCTCAGTATTGCGCAATTGCTCTATGCGGAATTTCCGATGGCGCCCGAAGGGGAACTGGCGCGCCGCTTTAATCGCCTTGTTCGCAAAGAAACCTGCGCGCTGGTCTCAAAGAATATGGATCTTGGCAATCATCTCATATTGAGTCAGTCAGAAAAAACCGCCGGCGGGACCCGCAATATCAATATATTGGGTGATGCCTGTGAGGCGGTACTTGGCGCGGTCTTTATTGATGGGGGATTTGCCCCTGCCAAAGAATTGATATTGCGTTTTTGGAGCCCGCTGCTATTAAATGCCGATGAAATACCGGTCGACCCCAAAACCGCGTTGCAAGAATGGGCACAGGGAAATCATTTAAAACTGCCGCGCTATGTGGAAGTTTCGCGCTCTGGTCCAGATCATGAGCCGGTTTTTGTAATGCAGGTGATTGTCGAGCGTATTGCTCCGCAATCTGGTCAGGGCAATTCAAAACGTCTGGCTGAGCGAGAAGCGGCTGCTGCATTATTGATCCGCGAGGGTGTATGGAAAGAGAATCAGATCTATGACTAACAAATCCGAGCAACCCCGCTGCGGGTTTGCTACACTGATCGGCGCGCCCAATGCCGGGAAATCCACCCTCACCAATCATCTCGTTGGCACCAAGGTGTCAATCGTCACCCATAAGGTGCAAACCACAAGAGCACGGCTGCGCGGTATCTTGATGGAGGGCGATGTGCAGGTTGTGCTTGTGGATACGCCTGGTATATTTGTGCCGCGCCGCCGTTTGGATCGTGCCATGGTGGATGCCGCCTGGTCGGGAGCGCGCGAGGGCGATGTGATCTTGTGCATGGTGGATGTGGAACGTGGTCTTAGTGCTGATGTTGAACGTATCTTGAAGGGAATGAACGATCTCGATGGCCTCAAGGCGCTGGTGCTCAACAAGATTGATAAAACCGGCAAGGACACACTGCTAGCTCTTACCAAACAGATTTCCGAACTGGTAACGTTCGATGAGACCTTCATGGTTTCGGCTCTGCGTGGTCATGGGGTCAATGATCTTAAAAACTGGTTGGTTGAAAAAATGCCAGTCGGACCGTGGCATTTTCCTGAAGATCAGTTGGTGGATGCGCCCATGATGTTGACCGCCGCCGAGATCACCCGTGAAAAAATCTATTTGCGCCTGCATCAGGAATTACCCTATGCCTCGACCGTCGAGACGACCGAATGGAAGAATCTCGATAATGGTTCGGTACGCATTGAGCAGACCATCTTTGTGGAGCGCGATAGCCAAAAAATGATCGTGTTGGGGAAAGGCGGGCGTTCCATCAAGGCGATCTCGCAAGAAAGCCGTCATGAGTTGGCCGAAATTCTCGATATGCCAGTGCATCTGTTTCTGTTCGTTAAGGTTCGTGAAAACTGGGGCGATGATCCAGAGCGATATCGCGGCATCGGTCTTGACTTTCCCAAGGAATAAAAGTCGACGAATACAAATGTCCTCGCCGGACAGGAAGCTTGCACCGGGGACCAGTCCCTTGACCCCACATCTCTAAAATAGGGTCGCAAAGAGACGAGTCCTTTGTCGCCCGCTGCGCAAGCGTTCTGTCTGAATGGACATTTTTTCAACTGTGCAAAGGATACCATTTCAAATGCAATGGTGTGATACCGGCATCATCATCTCTACACGCCGCCATGGCGAAACGAGCGTGATCGTTGATTTGTTGACGCGAGATCACGGGCGTCATAGCGGCATGGTGCGTGGGGGGCGCTCCAAACGCCATCGTCCGGTTTTGCAGTTGGGAAATCGGGTCGGGGCGGATTGGAAAGCGCGATTGCCGGAGTATCTTGGCATGTATATTCTTGAGCCAGAAAAACTGCGTAGCGCTCTTGTTATGGATGACCCTGCCAAACTGCTCGCCTTGCAATCGGTATGTGTGCTTGCCGGGCAGGTTGCCGAGCGTGAACCTCATCCTGGACTGTTTGATGCGACCGAAATTTTGATTGCCGCTTTGGCGGGAGACGAACCCTGGCAACCGATGTTTGTCATGTGGGAGCTTGGGCTGCTTGGAGAGCTGGGTTTTGGTCTTGATTTGACAGTTTGTGCTGTAACCGGCTCGAGCGATGAGTTGATTTATGTATCGCCGCGCTCGTTACGAGCTGTGTCGCGGCAGGTGGGGGAGCCTTATCATGATCGATTGCTGCCTTTACCCTCATTCCTGATCAACAGTAACATGTCAGAAACCAGCCACACTGATATTAAATCTGGTTTGGAACTAACCGGCTATTTCCTGCAAAAATATTTTTCAGAGATGAAACAGCAAGACCTTCCCGAGATACGCCAAAGGTTATATTCATGTCTATGAATATTATGGGCAAGCATAAAAACTTGATTACACACAATAAAAATCGGATGTAATTTAAAAGTTATTTTATTGCTAGCATTTGTTTGCATTTACTATTGGTTAACCATATAGTCACAGGCAGACCGAACATGAAAGGTTGACCCGATCCTGGAAGGAACGGGGAGTGATGGGGCCTGAAAATAGACACAAATGAAAGTCAATTCATTGATAGTTGAACTCCACTGATTCTTTAAGCCTTTTGGTTTATTGGGTGCGTGGAATTTTACTGTCAACGTGCACTTGTCATATCGTCAGTTTTCAAGTGACCAAAATTAAAACAGTATATCTTTTTTAGAGAGGGAGATTCTACATGAAGAAAATTATTGCCGCTACTGCTGGTGTTATCGCACTTGGTTTTGCAAGTTCCGCAATGGCCGCCTCAATGATTGGTACATGGGAATGGAATGGCTATCAGATTACATGTGCTGAAGGTGGTGCTAATGGACTTAGCTGTAAAGTAGATTCTGGCCCAAGTAATGTTGGCATGGAAATGGTTGAGTCCAAGATCATGGAAAAAGATGGTGCCCATGTTGGTCGCATCAAGCATCCTGTAGACGGTAAATCATACAATGCCCAGATGAAGTTTGATGGTGATGACAAAGTTGTCATGACTGGCGCAACTGACGATGGTGCTAAAGCTTCTGGTACTTTCACTCGCAAGAAGTAAGCGATTTTTCCATTTATTGCGAAAAACTTTAGATTGAAAACGCCCCCGGGAGGTGATCCCGGGGGCATTTTTTTAGGTTATATTTTATTTGAAGCTCGATGTTATTGAAGCAGCGCTTCTCAAAACACTTCGCTTAAAAAATCTCCTGCTTGATCAGGTGGTTGTTGATGAGCGTCTCGACAACATCCAGTAGACGAGGCCAAACACCAGGAACAGTAAGCCAACCTGCCAAAAGCGGACGGAAAGACCAAAGTCAAAAGCTCTTGGATTAGCAAACATGGCAAAACCTGGCGCTTCCATTCCCAACATTGGTGCCATCACTTCGCTTCCAAGAAAAAAGGCTGCAAAACCAAGCAGGCCTTTGCCTAGAATATTGATGCGACCGCGCTCTTCGGCATTGTCCATATCAGATCCGCCGCGTCCCGAGATAAGGCTTTTCCAGTTAAACAATATAACTAATAGGCCGATCAGGATCAGCCCGTTCGCTACATAAAGAAATGACTTCATATAAGGCATCATGTCGGACATTATGCCCATCATTAACATTTTCATATTTCGTTCCTCCCATTAGAACCTGTGCAGGCGCTGTGCTGCTTTACTCATTTTACTGTAATTGGTATTGAATAGGCGAAGCTTTTTCTTTCTTTTCAGTATTATAGTGAGGTGTACTCGCGCTTTTATATTTTGCATACCAACCGCACAGACCCTATCACGGTTGATAAGAGATCAAAAGGGGATCGGGGCAAATAAACAGCCTGGCCCCCTGTTTTCGCACCAGAAAGCATTATCCATGCTTATCGGTGTTTACAAAGAAATTAGAAACCAGGAATATCGCCTTGGCTTGCCCCATACAGGCGTTTCTGGCAGGCGGAGATGATTATTTAGACCAAGGAACGGCAATTGACTGAAAAGAGATTCGAAAAAGCCAAAAAAAAGCATCAAAACCTCCTCAATGTTGTTAACAATAAGGCAGATGAGTCGTTCATGACCTAGTAAGAGAGGGAATTGGCATGATGTGAATAACTTGTAACTAACTGAAAATCTGTAGTATTTTGTAAATTTTCAGTGTTGCAATCATACGCAACAGTTTTTAGTATGCAAATAATTGAATATTATGATATAGTTGGCTCTGGTTTCGTCGTTCATCGTGAAATAAGCGAGGGAATCAACGCATCCTCACTATGGGGAGCATCGCTGCCTTCCTAACGGAACGCAGCTTATGTGATGCACATGAAGCTAGATTCAAGATTAATGTTCTTGTGCATCTGGCAAACTTGAAAATGGAGGTTACTCCAATGAATAATACGTCAAACAACGAACCACTTATCGGACTTGGACTTGAAAGCCTGATTGCTCTAACATTTGCCGCCGGGATGTTTTCCCTCGCATTGTTGAGCCCTGTCCTCCATTTGTGGCTTCCTTTCTAATTCACTGTTGATTTTACAACAGATTCAGTAACACACACACTCAAGCGGCCTCACAGCAGGTCGCATTTAGTTTACGGCGGCGATATGCAGCCCTGAACGGATTGGTGTTACATTAGACAATTTGACCCGATACAGCGCGTGTTATGAGCGTGGCTGTGTCGGGTCTTCATTTTGTGTAGCGCTCACATATTGTCATCCCTTCCTGTTAAGTAACCCCAATGGATATGCCACAGGGGATTCCCAAATCAGCAAAAGTCTGAATCAATGTTTGTTAACCAAAACATGTATTGATGAAATCCCGATGCCCCCAGATATCACGGCGCTGTTTTGTTGGCTTGATGATTCGACAAAAGTCTATGAGGAGTGGGAAGGAGAGCAGGAAGTAACAACCTCGGGTCTGGCACATATTACTCCCTCTCCCGTGGGGAGAGGCTCGGGATGAGGGGGGTAAGGTTTAGAGTGATGTTCGATCTTCCATAATCTCATTGACCGGAGACCCAAACACCTCGGTAAAGGCGTCCTTTAGCGCGCTATCAACTTCTTGGATTGAAACATCAATGCCTAGATCATGAAGGCTGGTGACGCCATGCCCGCTGGCCTCACCAGTGATACCGCAAGGCACGATGCCCGAATAATGCTCAAGATCCGGGCAGACATTGAGCGACAGACCATGGAAACTCACCCAGCGGCGCAAGCGAATACCAATCGCCGCGATCTTGTCTTCGCATATTCGACTATTGACCGGCGGTTTGTCCGGCCTTGCGACCCATACGCCAACCCGTTCGTCGCGGATTTCTCCCACTACGTCAAAATGTTCTAGGGTTTTGATCACCCAGGCCTCCAGAGAGGTTATCAGAGTTCGTACATCTTTGCCGCGCTGATTGAGATCAAGCATGACGTAACAAATACGCTGGCCGGGTCCATGATAGGTATATTGCCCGCCGCGCCCCACATCAAACACCGGAAAACGCTGATGGCTCAAAAGGTCAGTCCACCTGGCACTGGTGCCAGCAGTGTAAAGCGGAGGGTGTTCGAGCAACCAGATCTGTTCGGCTTCTTCTTGCCGGTGAATGGCCGCCACATAGCGCTCCATGTTTTTGAGCGTGTGCAAATAGTTCATGTCAGCACCAAATTGGCGCCAGTCAACTGCGCGCAATGAGGACTGTTTTGCAAATTGTTGTAAAGACTTTACCAAACGCTAACCTCCTTGCGAGATGTTGAACCTACATAGATTGTTTGTGCGCCTTTAGCAAAGGGCCATAGTAAGTATTTTTTGATCCGTTTGTATGCAATACCTTAAAAAGGCGTCGCAGTTGCAGCGGTCAGTTGTCACCATAAGCCAGGGTCACCCATGCGCGCTATTGATAAGATTGAAGTTGAGCTGTCAGTTGTTCTTGGTCGAACCGATATGCCGATCGCGCAGCTGTTGCGGCTGGGGCGCGGGGCTGTCATCATGCTCGATGATAATGATAGCGAAGAGGTCGAAATCGTTGTTAATAATGCCCATTTTGCCAAAGGTCAGGTGGTTGTCAAAGATCAGCAAATCTGTGTGGAAGTCCGCGAACAAGAGCAGATTGATCCCTAGCAATTTCTCGATGCGTTATGTTTAAAATCTAATGTCCACGTCCAGGGTTAGATCCTCCGTTTCAGACGGACCGCTACAGCGCATAGCGAAGGAGCTATATACACGCACATAAAATGAAAGACCGGGTGTTCTTGGTGGCCCGGTTTTTCAATACTCTTTTTTTGTAACTCCCAAGCTACCCGGCAGTTCTCAGTTTCTGGATGAGGCCATCGGGCTTAACCGAGAGGGTGGCAAGGATTCGACCTGTTGCAGATTGTTGTCCTTGTGCCCTTTCTGGCCGCCGCTCATTATGCCCGACATGCCGCGAAGGCTACCGTTGCGTTTCAATGTTGAGGGTGCGATTGATAAAAACTCCAAGCTATTCCTTGATAGAAAGAGTCTCAAAATGATTCGTTTTGTGACGAATTACATGTAATATTTCTCGCGAAACGGCACCATTATTGTCAAGTTACAAAAGTAATTTTATCAAACATACGGATTTGCGCAATTCAATAAAACTAGTGACATTACAACGATTTAAGTTGTAATATTGCGTTGTGAGTGTTGTCTGGTTTTTGGCTGATGTTTCGCCTCTACTCCCCCTAAAAGTAAACGATGTGTAAATCGTAACTTAGCGATTTATTCACCAATTTTATTTATGATTCTTATCAAGTGGTTCGTATGTGTGGAACTGCTCAGTACGGCGTATTGGAGCGTTCGGTCTTACTCCTTGTATTGCATTTTTTTAAAGACATGAAGGCAACCAGCAGAAGTCAAAACGGCTTTGGTGATGTAGTTCCAATGCAAGTTTATGCAATAATAAGGAGAATGTGTGATGGTTATACGGAGTACAATTGCTGGCGTTGCCGGTATTGTGATGATGGTTGCCGCTGGCACCACCCCGGCTACTGCTCAAGGAGCATGCCTGGCTGGTTGTGACGGTGCAACAAACTGGAATGGTTTTTGGCTCGGTGCAGGTATTGGCGTTAACGCTGATATGATCGGTCATGAATACAGTACTGCTACTGTAGCTGCCCCTACGGTTGTAACAGGTACTGGCTTTGATGAGAGTCGTGGCGCAGACGGTTTCTTTGGGACAGTTGGTCTTGGTTATGACTGGCAGGTTCGTGATCGTTTTGTGCTTGGTGCTTTTACCGATTTTGATTTCGGTATCTCAGAACATAAAGAAGCCGATTATTTTGGAACAGCCGGACCCTATGGATGGGATATGGAACGTAATAGCACCTGGACGATTGGTGCTCGCGTTGGTCTTTTGACGTCAAACACTTCAATGCTTTATGGTCTCGTCGGCTATTCACGAACCAGTTATGATATAGCTGTGACGGAAGACGACGGTGCAGGCAATGCTTTCACAATCGGAAGAGATATTGACTTCAGTGGCTTCGTCGTAGGCGCTGGTCTTGAGCAGAACCTTGGAAACGGGTTCTCTTTGAAAGGCGAATATCGCTACACCAACTATGGTGAAGAAAGCTTTGGCGGTGCCATAACTAATTTGGCAGGTACCGATTTGGAAACAGATTCTTTTGATCTGGATAGCCATTCTTTCCGTCTGACACTAGCTTACAAATTTGCGCGTGGCGGAAATGTTGTCGAAGAAGTGTCTTACAAAGACATGGCTCCTGCTCCTTACAAATAGGTTATTGACAGTTAGATCAACGCAAATCTTTTCAAGCATCTGGTGCAAGGCACAAGAAACAGAAGCTTAGAGAAAAGAGGGTTAGAAATTAAAAAAATGTCCCCCCGGAAACCGGGGGGACATTTTTGCTAACTCCCCAGCTTATTTCCCCGATCCTGCCAAATAGCTTTTTTTCTGAATCAATGGGACATGGCTGATGACATTGAAAAATTGCTTGAAATCATTGCTGTCGGCTTTCGAACTATGAATGGTGCCCAAAACTTCGCCACCCTCCGGTCCTTCATATCCTCCGCCAGAAAACAGGGCCTCAATATCCTCGCCGCTCTGCAAAATCCGGAAATGCTGGCTGTTTAAGCTGGGGAGTTAAAGCCGGTGCAAATCTGCGGCTTCGCAAACACCTCTCCCCAACAACTTCCTTAAATTTTTCCTCGACAGAAAGGTAGAGTGAAATAAGATAAATCTGCGATTCCATGGGGTAACCCTCCATGTTGGATAATGGGCGGTTGTATAACAACCTTACGAAATCACGTTACGTTCCCTATGTGAACTGAAAAAAGTTGAGACTGGCGTAAGCTTCATTGGTTGCCCTTACAGCCAGCTCACTTCTTGTCCCTTGATGACCAGAACACGATCTTGCGGGGCGTCCAGAAAGGCCACGTAATTATCGGGGCATTTGGCCAAATAGCCTTGCAGGACGCGGCTCACACCGGCATGGGCGGCAACGATGGTGTCGCGTTCCAACTCGTGAAACCAGTTGAGGACGCGTTTGGAGAGCATGGCATAACATTCGCCGCTCGGAATGACATAGCCCCAGCTATCATCAAACCGATCCATCACATCTTGTGGGCGGGCCTCGCGTAATTCTTCCCATGTATGGCTGGAAAATTCGCCATAATTGAGTTCTTTCAGGCGGTCATCCATTTGAAAATCTTCGACCGGCAGGCCAAGGGATTTGCGGATCAGCTTCATGGTTTCGCGGGCCCGATTAATAGGGCTGGAAACAAAATCAAAGTTATGCAGATCAGCAACGAGGTCGCGTAGTTTACTGGCGTTGCCTTCGACTTGCGACTGCCCGAGACGATTCATGGGTATATCGGTCTGCCCCTGTAAACGGCCCAAGGCATTCCAGTCAGTCTGGCCGTGTCTTATGAGGTATAGCGTTGGTTTCATTGACTTGATCAGCCCTATGCTCAGGGCTGTTTTTGATCGGTTCTAATGTCGGGAGTATCTTCCGCTTTCATGCCAACGACATGATAGCCACTATCGACATGATGGATACAGCCGGTCACAGCACGTGATAGATCAGACAAAAGATAAAGTCCTGCATCGCCTACTTCATCGATTGTAACCGTGCGCCGCAACGGTGAATTATATTCATTCCATTTGAGGATATAGCGAAAATCAGAAATGCCTGAGGCGGCCAGTGTCTTGATGGGACCAGCTGAAATGGCATTGATGCGGATTTTTTGTTTACCAAGATCTTCCGCCATATAGCGCACGCTGGCTTCAAGGGCTGCTTTTGCGACCCCCATAACATTGTAATGCGGCATGACTTTCTCGGCGCCATAATAGGTCAGGGTTAACATCGAGCCGCCATCTTTCATAAGCTTTTCAGCACGTTGTGCAACAGCCGTGAACGAGTAGACGGAGATTTGCATGGTTTGGGCGAAATTATCTGCGGAGGTGTCAACATAGCGACCATTCAACTCGTTTTTATCTGAAAAACCAATGGCATGGACGACAAAATCGATCTTGCCCCATTTTTCTTTCAGTTCCGCAAAGACGGCATCTAATGATGTTTCAGATGAGACATCGCATTCGATCACAATATCTGATCCGAGCTGTTCGGCGAGCGGGCGCACTCTTTTTTCCAGCGGACCGCCCTGATGGGTGAGGGCGATTTGCGCCCCCTCGCGGTGCAAAGCTTGCGCGATACCCCAGGCGATCGACATTTTGTTGGCGACCCCCATGATCAGGCCGCGCTTGCCAGTCATCAGGTTTCCTGTTGCAGTCATATGCACCCCATCCCATTTTGCAAACTTTGATTGAACATTGCCGCATCCTACACTTTTCGGCTCCTGAATCCAGTCAAAGAGTATTTCTGAATATGGCGATTGGCGAATGTGCACCAAATCGGGCTTGACGGGGCGTGTTGCACCTGTACACAAGACTTCCTATGGAACAAAAACCAAATAAAATAGGTCTTGTCAGTTTGGGTTGCGCAAAGGCACTTGTGGACAGTGAGCGTATCATTACGCGCTTGCGCTCCGAGGGCTATGAAATCGCTCCAGATTATGGACGTGCCGATCTGGTCATCGTCAATACCTGCGGGTTTCTTGATAGTGCACGGGCGGAAAGCCTTGATGCCATTGGTGAGGCCATTGAGGAAAATGGGCGGGTTATTGTCACGGGTTGTCTGGGACTGGCCGAGCCGATGATCCGTGAGAAATATCCTGACGTGTTGGCCGTCACCGGGCCACATCGTTATGAAGAGGTGATCAATGCGGTACATGAAGCGCTGCCGCCTGCCGCAGATCCCAAGCAGATTTTGATGCCGCCCGCAGGTCTGAAGCTAACGCCGCGCCATTATGCTTATCTCAAGATTTCTGAAGGCTGCAATCATTCCTGTTCTTTTTGTATCATTCCGCAAATTCGCGGTAAACTGGTCAGCCGCCCCGTTGGCGAGGTTTTGCGTGAGGCTGAAAAACTGGCTAATACCGGCGTCAAAGAGCTATTGATCATCTCGCAGGACACCAGCGCTTATGGTGTTGATCTGAAATATCAGGCCGATGAATGGCGGGGACGCGAGGTGAAAACCCGTCTCACGGAATTTGCTGATGCGCTTGGCGATCTGGGCATCTGGATCCGTATGCATTATGTCTACCCTTACCCCCACGTTGACGAGCTTTTACCGTTGATGCAGGAAGGGCGCATTTTACCCTATCTGGATGTGCCGTTTCAACATGCCAGCCCGCGCTTGCTAAAAGCCATGAAGCGCCCCGGCGACAAGGAGAAAATGCTGGATCGCTTGCATAAATGGAGATTGGAAGTGCCGGATCTTGCGGTGCGCTCGACCTTTATCGTTGGCTTTCCCGGTGAAACAGATGAAGACTTCCAAATGCTGCTTGATTGGCTGCGTGAGGCAAAACTGACAAGAGTTGGTTGCTTCACCTATGAGGATGTGGCAGGAGCTCCTAGCAATGCATTTGGTGATCAACTGCCAGAAAAAATCAAGAAAGAGCGCTATGAACACTTTATGGAAGTGCAGCAAGAAGTCAGTGCGCAAGTTCTCGCATCCCGTATTGGCAAAATCGTCGATGTGATCGTTGATAACGCTGACGAACAAGGCGCCATCGCTCGCTCCAGTTGGGATGCACCTGAAGTGGATGGCAATGTGTATATCGATGATGGTGGTGAGTTATCGCCGGGTGATATGGTGCAGGTCAAACTGACTGACGCCAATGATTACGACATGTGGGGTAAATTGGCAGAACGAAAAATCTGCCCCTCTTCCAAGGGGAGTGGGTTAGGGAGGGAGGGTTAGAACTCAAATAGTTTAAAAGAATTCTCGTATTCCACAGAATTTTTCAAAAAGGATAGACAATGGTCACTGCTGACCAACTCAATGAAGCGCGCAAAATTGTTTATGCGAGCATGCAGCCAACACTGCAAACACCCTGGCCGCTTTTACAAGAGCATTTGGGCGTTGAGGTGTGGGTGAAGCATGAGAACCACACACCGACCGGCGCTTTCAAGGTTCGTGGTGGTCTGGTCCTGATGGCGCAGCGTCAGCGAGACGGGCTGACAAATGGCATTGTCAGCGCGACGCGTGGAAATCACGGGCAGAGCCTGCCTTTTGCAGCGCGGCAATATAATATCCCGGTGACGATTGTTGTTCCAAAAGGCAATAGTGTTGAGAAAAACAAGGCCATGCAGGGGCTTGGCGCGACTCTTGTTGAATTTGGACAAGATTTTAATGAGGCGTTTGATCATGCGATAGCACTGTCAGATGAGCGCCAGCTTGATCTGATCGGCTCATTCATTCCTGAACTTGTGCAAGGCGTTTCTACCTATGGAGCCGAGCTTTTTGAAGCTGCGGATGAACTAGATACGGTCTATGTACCTATCGGCATGGGATCAGGCATTTGTTCCTTGATTGGTGTGCGCGATTTGATGGGATTGAAGACGGGAATTGTTGGCGTGGTGTCACAAAATGCCAATGCTTATGCCCTGTCATATAAGACAGGGGCAGTGACCGCCACAAATTCTGCAGATACGTTTGCCGACGGTATAGCGGTGCGCATTCCGCATCCTGCAGCTCTTGAAATTATCCTAAAAGGGGCGGACCGTATTGTTGAGGTCACGGATGGGCAAATCGCGCAGGCAATGCGTTTATATTTTACGCATACCCATAATATTGCAGAAGGTGCAGGAGCAGCGGCGCTTGCGGGTTTGATCATGGAGCGTGACAAATTGCAAGGCAAGCGCGCCGGCGTGATCTTGACCGGCGGCAATATTGATATGGATCTGTATCAAAAGGTGTTGGCCAAAGGCATCTAGTTTGGCGGTTGAAAACTGATTAGCCTTCAGGGCTATCACTCTTTTTGCTGGCAAGATGTTTTTCATAATCAGGTAGATTTTGGCAGGTCTGAAGAAAATCGTTTTTGGCATTTTTAAAGAATTTTGTGGCGCTTTTCAAATTGGCAACGGACTCTTTTTTTATTGATCTTGTCAGCGATGGTCAGGTTGCGTTGTTTACGAACAGCAATGCCGAATCTTTTTAAAATATTGATTTTTAAATCGGGGCATGAGTGTTCATCAACGGCTCATATCGATTACAAATTTCAACATCAATCGGATCACCCGCTTTCATACCCGTTTTTTTCAACTTCAATGGTAAATAATTTGCGGATATTGGCCGTGGCTTTTGATAATCCGAGCTGTTTGCATTGAAGGTCGTCGGGTACCTTTTGGCTTTTGCTCACATAAGAGGTTCGCTCCTGCAGATAGATCTGGAATAGCTTGTTCTGCCGTGAGCGCAAAGCAACCAGGTTCTATAATCTTCGATTATAGAACCGGGCGCATTTCGCCTGGTTTGGGGATGGCAAGCCCATCACCTGAGTATTGATTGAGTTTGTTGCGCAAGGTGCGGATTGAAATACCCAGAATGGTTGCGGCATGGGTGCGATTACCAAGGCAATGATGCAGAGTGTCTATGATGAGATCACGCTCGACTTCTGCAACGGTTTGACCTACGAGTGATTGCGTCACGGCCTGTGCTGTTTCGGCTGCCTTTGCTGCGATGTGATTGGTTTCGCTAGCAGCCGCGCTCGTCACCAACGCCCCGTCGGGCAAGCGGATGGCGCCGGCTTCAATGGTGTCACCTGATGATAGCAAGACGGCGCGATGCAAGGTATTTTCCAGCTCTCGAACATTGCCGGGCCAGGAATTGTTCATGAGGTTTTGGGTGGCTCCATCGGAAAGAGGTCGCGCGGGCTGGCCGTTGGCAGCGGCGTATTTACTGGCAAAATAGTTGGCCAGTGCGAGAATGTCACCGGGGCGCTCGCGCAGAGGCGGGATATTCAGATTGACCACGTTCAAACGATAAAGCAGATCCTCGCGAAAACTGCCATCGCGCACTGCCTCGGCTAGATCGCGGTTGGTGGTGGCGAGAATGCGAATATCAACTTTCACCGGCGTTGTGCCGCCGACCCGGTCAATCACCCGCTCTTGTATGGCCCGTAACAGCTTGGCTTGCAGGCGTACATCCATTTCGGAAATCTCGTCGAGTAGCAATGTACCGCCATTTGCTTCTTCAAACTTGCCTATGCGCCGCGCCATAGCGCCGGTGAAGGCGCCTTTTTCATGCCCGAAGAGTTCTGATTCAAGCAGGTTTTCAGGGATAGCCGCGCAATTAACGGAGATAAAGGACTGGGTGGAGCGCTTTGATTTTTGATGCACATATTTAGCTAGTACTTCCTTGCCCGTACCAGATTCACCGGTGATCAACACGCTGGCATCGGACGCGGCTATTTGACTGGCCAGATCAATGACGCTTTTCATGCTTGGATCCTGATAGATCATGTCGCTTTTATCGGTGGAAACCGCTTCAAGAACGGCGGCAATAAGATCAGGATCGGGAGGCAGAGGGATAAACTCCAGGGCTCCACCGCGAATGGCATTGACAGCAGCGGTGCTATCGGCATCAACACCACAAGCTACCAGAGAGACATGAATGTATTCGCTGGCAAGACGTTGCACCAGATCGGCAACATCAAAGGCCACATCGACCATCAACAGATCAGCCCCGTTTCCCGAGCGGAGCTCCATCATGGCGCTTTCAATCGAGGGGGCATGGGTTACTTTTGCACCGCGGTCCATGGCCATTTGTGTGGCCGTGGTGAGATTTCCGTTCAGGCTGCCAACAATCATCAATCTCATCTAAGGTCTCCAACTACATATTTATTTGTTTTATCAAGGCTCGCAATCGCAATCAGGGGGTTAGCCAGATTGGTTGCCACGAATAATCTCAGTCATGGTGATCCCGAGGCGTTCTTCTACCAGGACCACTTCACCGCGTGCGACAAGGCGGTTATTGACCAGGATATCAACGCTTTCCCCGACTTTTCTGTCCAGCTCAACCACATCGCCCTTGGAAAGAGCGAGCAAGTCGGTGACTTCGATTTGGGTCCGCCCCAACACAACGGTGATATTGACGGGAATGTCATAAAGAGCTTCGAGACCAGAGGCAACACCCGCAGCAGGAGCTTGTATCTCTGGATCGGTGGTTGCTGGCATGTCTCCATCGGCCATAGCTTCGCTGAATTCGTTAAGCGCCAGTTTTGGATCCGGGCTTTGCAGTTCCACAATCTCTGGGGGAGGGGTTGTGATCTCGGTTGTCATTGCATTGTACTCCCCGTTTTATCAGCTGCTTCACTCTGCTGCGTTTCTGTATTTGAATACAGGCAGGTTTCAATCAATCGCTCGATATCGGCGTATAATTTATCGGTATTTTGCTCGATACCACCTTCGTTCCATGTGAGGCGGCAATTGCCCCCCTCAATGGTTTGGTCTTCCACAGTCACCAGCGCACTTTGCTGGCCATTGCGTTCCATGACGGCATTAAGGCGTGGTTGCAGGGCAGGCGCCAGATGAGGGGCGACATGCAAGCGCAGCTCTGTTTTATCTGGCAACATTGACAGGCTTTCTAGAAAAAACATCTCCACATGCTCCAGCGGATGCCGCACCAGAAGACTACCCGCAAGTTTGTTGGCGATGGTCATGGCAAGTAGCAAAGAGGCGGAGCGCGCCTCGCGGAGTTCCGCATCTATTTCACTCTGTAGCGTTTCCTTCGTCTGGATTATCTGGTCAAGCATTTTATGCAGCTCGTGTTCCAGTGTCTTGTCGCTTTCAATTCGTCCGGCTTCAAAGCCTTCTTCATAGCTTTGCGCTTTGACACGTTCCAGTTCCTGAGCGTGATCCAGCTTTAATTGCTCCACTTTATCATAGGCGATGGGGGGAGGGGCTGCGGGGGCGTCCAGCAGTGTATCAAACATAAATTTAGCGGGCGTGCTCATAATGGTTTTACCAAAGTTGAAAATGTGATTGTTACAAGATGAGGCTCAAACGTCGATGGAGCCAGTTGGTTGTTCAAATAGTGCCTGATATCATCAATAGACCAGTTCATCATCGCCTCCTCCCTTGGAGATGACGATCTCGCCGCGATCGGCGAGGGTTTTGGCTGTGGAGATCATCAGGTTCTGGGCATCATCAACCTCTTTCAGGCGTACCGGCCCCATCACTTCCAGGTCGTCGCGTAGCATATTGCCAGCGCGCTCAGACATATTACCAATGAAGAATTCGCGTACTTTTTCCGACGTTCCCTTGAGTGCCAGCGTCAGGTCCGTTTTTTCGATTTGGCGCAGCAAGGTCTGTATCGAAACATTGTCAAGTTTGGCAAGATCATCGAAAGTGAACATTAGGACCTTAATCTGTTCGGAGGCTTCACGATCCAATTCATCCAATTTTCCAATGAACCGGTTTTCGGTCTGACGATCAAAATTATTAAAAATTTCCGCCATCAGTTCATGTGAGTTGCGCTGACGGGAGCGGGCCAGATTACTGATAAACTCTGAGCGCAGCGTATCTTCAATCTTGCCAAGGATTTCTCGCTGCACAGGCTCCATGGCCAACATGCGCTGCACCACTTCCATTGCCAGTTCATCTGGCAAATTACCAAGCACACCAGCAGCATGATTGGTGGCGATGCGCGAGAGGATCACGGCTACGGTCTGGGGGTACTCGTTTTTGAGATAGTTGGTTAAAATCGGTATACTCACATTCGAGAGTTTTTCCCACATGTTGCGACCGGCAGGCCCGCGTATCTCTTCCATGATCAAGGTCAGCCGGTCTTCTGGCAGATATTCGGACAATAAGCGTTCAGTGGTTTCATAATTGCCATGGATGGACCCCGAGATCGACATTTGCGAGATGAAATTACTGAAAATATATTCGATCAGCTCAGGGCGGATATTCCCCAATGTTGCCATGATCTGCGAAATTTCAGTAACCTCGCCATCATCAAGCTTTTTCCAGATCGGTTGACCATAATCTCGACCAAGGGCCAGCAAGAAGACCGCTGATTTCTCGACACCAGACATGGCGTCAAACTCATTAGCTGGACTGTAGAGAGCGGTTGATGCGTGTTGTTCAGCGGTGCTTTCCATTATGCTGCCTCCTCTGCAGCTATGGCTTCTGGCACACCATCAGCGTCCATCCATTGACGAAGGACAGCAACGGAATCTGTTGGGCTGCTGTCGACGATTGCGCCAATTTCCTGAACGGCGGATGCTTGAATATCCCCACTGATGCGCGCGTTTTTAATGACGTCTGAGGTATCGTTTTTCTGGTTTTCGAGTGCGAGAGTATTGTTGCCTTCAACCAAAGGTTGGCCATCACCATTGACGAAGACATGATTACCGTTCTCATCGGTTGTCAGCACAAGTTGTTCGTCTACGGTCGTTTCTTCAGGGGTAATGATCCGGCGCACAAGAGGCCGCACGACAAATAGCAAAACCAGGCTTGAGAGGATGAACAAGATAGACAACTCGGCGATATGAAAATAGTCAGTCTTGGCGAGATCAAAAAAGCCGCTTTCTGTTTCCTTGATCTCAGGAACGTCGCCGGGTTGCGCAAATCTAAGATTGACGACATGCAGCAAGTCACCCCTGCCTTTATCAAAGCCCATGGCGCTCTTGACCAGCGTGCTGATTTTTTCGAGTACCTGTTTTGAGCGCTCCTTGTAGATCGGCCTGCCATCGGCTCCAACATTATAGTCGCCATCGACCAGAACGGCGACTGACAAACGCTTCAGGCGGCCACTTTCAAAGGTCTGGGTTTTCGTTGTGCGTGAAATCTCGTAATTAACGATCTCTTCGGTTTTTTTGCTGCCCTCGGTGTCTTTATCGCTGCCAGCTGCTGCTGCATCAGCACCTGGCAATTCTGTTCCGGCGGAAACACCTTGATTACTGGCAGTTCTCGATGAGTTCGAGCTGTTTTCGCGGTTTTGCGTAGAGCGGACAACGCGCTCATCTGGGTCGAAGCGATCAGACGTCTGGGTGATGGTGTTGAAATCCAGTTCGGCCGTGACCCGGATACGAACCCGGTCTTTTCCAACCACAGAGGAAACTATTTCCTCGATTTTCTTGCGCATGCGGGTTTCAACGCCAAGCGTACGTTCCTCCGCTTTGGCGCTAACCAGCCCGTTATCGTTGGGGCTTCCACTGGCCAGCAGGCGGCCTGTATCATCGACAATCGATACGTGAGTGGGTTGCAAGCCCTCAATGGCCGAGCCAACCAGATGTTGGATCGCAGCGATTTGAGCGCTTTCCAGATTGCCTCTTGTTTTAAGGATGATGGAGGCACTCGGCAGAACTTTTTCTCTCGAGAATATTTTGCGTTTTGGAATAACCAGATGCACCCTAGCTCGTATGACCCGGCGCAAGGACCGGATCGTGCGGGCAAGCTCCCCTTCAAGCGCTCTTACATGATTGATGTTTTGCACAAAGCTGGTGGTGCCCAGTGAGCCGGTCTTATCAAAGATTTCGTAGCCAACAGCACCACCGGTTGGCAGGCCCTCTTCAGCCAGCTCCATGCGCAAGCGCAGGATGCGGGATTTCGGTGCAAGAATAACAGCCCCATTCTGACGGACCTCGTGGGGAATGTTCATACCTTCCAGCTTTTTGATGACGCCCAGGCTGTCATCGAAGTCGAGGTCCGAAAACAGAACGGACATGGTTGGCGCCGAAAATTGCATCATCAAATAGATGAAAAAACCAATCAGCCCCGCAGCAACGGCTCCCATCGCCCCTATTCTTGCTGCGCCGATGGTTTTTATAAATTCGGTAATTGAGTTCACTTTGTTTCCAATTAAGTTTTTTGGCTTTTGCTGCATCAAAAAAGGGTTTGCGAACAGTTGCATAAGCCCCTTGGGCGGCTGCTTTTCAAGCTGGCTTGATAACAAGGCGGATTGAAAAACAGCTGTAGGCAAAATTTACCGCTAAAACGGTAAATAGGGGATTAACAATAGGAAGAAATTGCCGGGTGAAATTGGAAATTTTGTAAGCCAGCGCATATGGGGGGGCAAGGCGATTACGACTGGTGAGAAAGTCTTAAGGGATGGGGTGCTGGGCGCTATGCAAGAATGCAAAACGGGCGTCTAAGCATATTTATTGGAGGAAAATACGCAAAGGACACCCGTTTATTGGACAGGGACGCAAAAACAAAGCCTGTCCGAATTCGGTAAGTATGATCATGCCGCAAAAAGATAAATCGTTCCTGAATCAACGGTCATTTTTTTGCGATATGAATTTATTTCATGGTTGGCCGGGCCCGAAGGTCCTGAATACGCGTCGTGCGTAGACCTTTGACACCATGAGAACTCAATGTGCGCTGCCAGCTAAGGAATTCCTCAACAGACAAGCGATATCGATCACAGGCATCTTCCAGAGAAAGGAGGCCACCACGTACCGCAGCGACCACTTCGGCCTTGCGACGGGTCACCCAACGACGGGTGTTTGCAGGAGGAAGGTCTGCAATACTCAAAGGACTGCCATCCGGGCCAATGACAAATTTAGCGCCCGCTCTATACTGTTCGGTCATGTTACTCACTACTAAAAATCAAGACCATATATACCATCGAACCAAATCAGTGACGACGTCACGATAAGCAAGGTCCTCAAACGAAGGCGATCAAAGGTATTACTCATTTACGAAGTGGTAGTATAGGCAGCACTGTTTAAAGATCGCGTGAACGCAGACCTTAACAGCTGGGAAAATCTATCCCGAAATTGTATCGTGTTGATACGAGGGGCACTGATTAAGAGGCTGTAAATCATAAATCAGCGTAGCAAGGCTCTGATTTATAGCTCATTTATTGATATTTTGGCCAATGCGGAAAAAACACTGTCTGCGTGATCATTTATTAGTTGATGAGTGCTTTAAGGGCTAGCTGCTGGTGCGAATTTCCGAGATGTCATCGACGCTAAAGCGCGTTCCATTGACGAGCAGGATAGGAATATCACCGCTCATGTCGACCCCATCGACGATACCACGCACAGAAACATTGACGGGGATCGGGTTTTCAGCAGCATCTCTTGCAGTGACGGTGAGAGTATAATTTCCGGACGCTGCTGTGCTGCCAGTGGAGGTTGTGCCATCCCATGAAAAACTGCCATCCCCTGCGGTCAGAGCTCCCTCACTCGAAAAAACTTCATCTCCATTGGCATCTTTGATGACATAGGTGACGTTTTCACTGCCAGCGGGAATATTGAGACCCCAATTAGCGGAACCATTGGCAAGCATAGTGGTATTGCCGGCAGAGTTGATTTCCTTGCCCATATAGCCAATGACGGAAAGCGATGCGTTGGCTGCTGACAGGCTAAGCAAGGCTTCAAGTTTCTTGTTGGATTGCAAGAGCTGCTCGACCTCTGAATACTGGATCAGCTGTTGAGTCATCTCATTAGTATCGAGCGGTTTTGTCGGGTCCTGATTTTGCAGCTGTGTTGTCAGTAGTGACAAAAAGGTGTCAAAGTTTTCGTCAACGGTCTGTGCGCCGGTCACCGAAGAACTTGACCCACTATTGATGGTTTGTTTGGCGGTGGCAATGGCGGCGGCGATATCAACCATGTTCGTATTCCTTGGCTTTTTCCTGCACGGCCCAAAGCTCCTGTCAGGATGATTGTCTCTTGTTCAACAGTTTCGAAGCGGCCTCGCTCCGTGAGGCGGCGGCTATATACTAATATCAAGGCCACCGTTCATATTGAGCGTTCTATTGACGACCGGTTCGTCACCCTCTTGGTCCCTATGGTTCTCGTCGGTGTCTGGCATTCCATCAGCTTGTGATGACTCGGCTTGTTGTTTGTTTTGATTTTCATCTTTGAGAGAAAAACTCAGTGATCCATTGCGGCTATCGAGCCCGGCATTATTCAGCGAACGCTCAAGCTGGCGTGCATCCTGGCGCAACAGATCAAGGGTTTCTGGTTTCTCGACGGCAAGATGGGTTATGGTCTGGCCATCGCGGCCAATTTCGAGGCGAACATCAATACGTCCAAGTTCTGGCGGGTCCAGACGGATGTTAAAGCGCTGATGTCCCGCATTGGCCTGAGAGGCGATATGAACGGCAATATTATTGAGCGGCACTGGTGGCAGAGCTGGATTATTCGACGTTGGTGCAAAGCCCGTGATGCCAGGGGGGCGGGCTATATCGCCGGTCGCTGCCATCGACGTGGTCGGTACCATTCCATCGACTGTTTTGGCGCTGTTTTGAGCGTTTTCTATCCCTTGGGGCGAGAAGATGTTCTGCGCAATGGGTTTAAGTCTTTGCATCAGCGAGGCGGGGCGAGCTTCACCAGCACCAGAGGATGTTCTCTCTGGTGCTGGTGAAGCGGTTTGTGTCATAGGAGCGTCGCGCTCGATCTTGACTGGTGCATCCTTTACAGGCGCAGCCACTGACGTCGGCGCTTTATTGATTGTACCAGCGTCGAGAGCGGTGAATTCACGAGGATTGGCTTGAGCCGGACTTGCGCTCTGGGGGGCGGGTGCTGCTTCACCATTTGTTTTCGTCGCGACATTGCCAGTTTTTGCGTCTGGCTCTATTTTGGCGCGCGCTAGTATCGCGTCGTCGGTCGTGAGGCTCGGCTTTGCGATCACTTGCTCAGGAGGCGGATTGTTGACCGGAGCGGGCGATTGAACATTGTCGTTATGAATAATTGGGGTTTCAATCGATGGCTGAGGTTGCGGATTAATTGCGGTGATCGCGGGTTGAGCTGTTGTGCCTTCGCCAGCTGCGATGGATGCTGTACCATTGGCGAGCGGCGCTGTGCTCCCGGAGGCAGCTGGTTGCGCCAGATCGTCTTGCGCGACGGTCACAGCGGGGGAAGCCACTGCCGGGGAAAAGCCGATTGTACCAGCTGGATTTGTTTGAGTGGCGACGGGCTGGTCGCCAGCCCCTGCTATACTAATTGGTCCGGTTATGGTGTGAGGTTCAATCCGACCAGCGACGGCAGTAAGGTTTTCAGCAAATTTTGGTACGGGTTGGCTTTCTAGCGAAGGGCTCACTGGTTCGGCGCTGAGATCAGCTGGCAATGCATCTGGTTTTGAGGGGGCAGGGGCAATACCATCAGTTGCAGCTTGACCATCAGTTGCAGCTTGTTCACCAACGAGAAGTGGATCATTTGCGGCCAGTGCCAATAAGGCGGCGGGCAGGGCTTCAGGCGGTGGCGCAGCGAACAGGGCAGATGCCAGATCATTTTCTGCTGGTTGTTGATCGCTCAGGGCAGTGCCTTCATTCGGTTGCGTGTCGAGCAGGCTGGCAAAAGGCGCGGCTTCGCCTGGTCCAGATGACCCCGGACAATTTTTACAACCTGCTACACTTGTATTAACTGGTGAGGTGCCCGCATTTGTAACTGCGAGAAAATGAGCATTTACCATCTAAATTTACAGCCGACCTTACGGGAACAACTGACCCTTGCTAAATTAACCATAACGCTATGTGGGAATATGATTGCAAGGCTGGGACCATTTTGAATATTAATAAAAAAAGGCGTAAACATGCATGTGATGGAGCAACTAGTGAACGGATAAGGCAATATTTGCAGATGGCTAGTGGGCAGTATTTTCCGCCCGAAAGGTCATAATTGCCGGGACGCGCAGGCAGCATTTCCCAATTATAACTTTCGTGCGTATATTGCTCACATGAACCAGATTGATTTTACCAATGTCCTTGATGACGAGTTGCGCGGCGAGCTTGAACTTGCCCGTGCGGCGCTATGCCTTGATGAGCCAGCGGGTTCACAAAGGGTGGTCGTCGCGATGTCAGGAGGTGTTGATAGCTCGGTGACGGCGGTGCTACTCAAATATTGGGGCTATGATGTCGTTGGTATCACCTTGCAGCTCTATGATTTTGGTGAAGCGGTCAAAAAGCCAGGAGCATGTTGCGCTGGCGTCGATATTCGCGATGCCCGTGCGATTTGCGCAGCCCATGATATTCCTCACTATGTACTCGATTATGAAAGCCGCTTTTCCAATGATGTGATGGAACAGTTCGCCGACAGCTATCTGAAGGGCGAAACGCCGGTTCCCTGTATCTTGTGCAATCAGGAAATCAAATTCAATCACATGCTCGAAGCGGCACGTAATCTGGGCGGTGTGGTGATGGCAACGGGCCATTATGTGCAAAGCCGACCAGACGATCTAACGGACATGAACGCCAACTGGCAGATGCATACCGCTATTGATGACAGCCGGGATCAGAGCTATTTCCTGTTCGCAACCCAAAAGAGTGAGCTGCGTGAGTTGCGTTTCCCGCTTGGGGGCTTACACAAATCGTCAGTGCGGCATCTGGCATTGGCTTTTGGTCTGAAGGTCGCCGACAAACCTGATAGTCAGGATATCTGCTTTGTGCCAAACGGTAAATATGGGGATATCATTGAGCGTTTGCGTCCCGGCACTGTGCGACCTGGTGATATTGTTCATATTGATGGGCGGGTGTTGGGGCGTCATGATGGCATTATCCATTATACCATCGGGCAGCGGCGCGGTTTGAAAGTAGCGGTGGGCGAACCGTTGTTTGTGATCAAACTGGATGCGCAAAACAATATTGTGCAGGTGGGTCCGCGTGAAGCCTTGCTGGTCAATCTGATTGCTCTGCGCGATGTCAACTGGCTTGGCGATGTTTCGCTCGATGATCTGCCACTCGACGGGTTGGATCTCAGGGTACGTATCCGTTCGACAAGTGAGCCGGTACCAGCAAAGCTGTTTATGGAAAAAGGCCAGCTTCTTGTCACGTTGGATAATGGAGATTTCGGCGTTTCTTCGGGCCAGGCATGTGTTTTCTACGAGGAAAACAAGACGGGATCGCGCGTTTTGGGAGGTGGTTGGATTGCCGGTGCATCAGTGTCCTCAGACGTAAAATTGTGGAAAAGGGAAGATATTCAATAAAAAATCAAGTTCTGGGCACATTTTCGCGGTAATGCGACATCGTTAGCACTTTAAAGCGGTGTAAAAGTCGAGTATATTGCGTATAAGCAGTCTGTCCTGTTCAAAAGCTGATGTTTTTTGACTTGGCGAGGCATGAATAACGGCAAACGGTGCACTTTAGCGGCACTATAAGGCAAGCAGTCAGTTCGTTTCTGGCGTTGTCTTGGATATTTGCGAAGCCATGGATAGGGAGTTGAGAGTTGTCTGAATCAACCGACATATTAAGCACGTCAACTGTGCGCAATGCTTACAAGTTATGGGCGCCTGTTTACGATCAGACCTTTGGTATCATGGTACGTGCCGGTCGTATACGGGCCGTCAAACATATCAATAATTCGAAAGCTGGACGGGTTTTGGAAGTCGGCGTCGGTACCGGACTTTCCCTGCCGCACTACCGCACGGATCTCGAAGTCACGGGCATTGATCTTTCGCCTGAAATGCTGGAAAAAGCCCAGGACAGGATGCAGAATAAGAATTTGACCCATGTCGATGATCTCCTTGTAATGGACGCCTCTGATCTGGATTTTCCCGATAACAGCTTCGATACTGTGGTCGCCATGTTCGTTATGACTGTGGTACCTGACCCGGTTGCGGTGATGCGCGAGCTGCAACGGGTGTGTGCACCTGGCGGCGAAGTGCTGCTAGTCAATCATTTTAGCGCTGATGAAGGTGTGCGTGGGTGGGTCGAGCAAAAAATGGCATCGTTCAAATCAACCGGTTTGTGGAACCCGGAATTTCCCGTCGATCGCGTGATGGTTTGTGATGAGCTTGAATTGCGTGAAAGTTACGATTTGCATCCGTTTGGCCTGTTCAAATTGCTGAGCTTCACTAAACTTGAGGATGAGATGGCGCGAAATGACAAGCAACGCTTAACAACACGAGCTACCACGCAATATGCCCCCTCAACTGCTCAGGCGGGCCTCTAAACGGCCTGCGAGAGCGGCGCGCGATGATGGTCGCCCGGTAGCGCGAGCGCCTCAAACCTTGAGACACTATCCGTTTTCACCTGATCGCTCAAAAGCCTTTGGAGCCACCAGGTTTTGTTTTTATCGGGTTGACAATCCAGCCCCACTTTTCTAATAGGCTATGATCTCTTTGGAGATATGGCGGAGTAGCTCAGTTGGTTAGAGCAGCGGAATCATAATCCGCGTGTCGGGAGTTCAAATCTCTCCTCCGCTACCAATATTTTCAATGACTTAGCTTACCTCCTTCCTGTTTAAATCCTGTAATTTCGGCCGTTTGCGGGAGTTTTGCGGGAGTTTCCCGAAAACGCCCCTTTAAAACAACCAGTTCCGGCTTTCGACCATCGCTGTCACAGACACTATTTGAAGCTTCAATCAGCTTTGTAAGTTCAACTGCAGAATAGTGAGTTGTGATTCTGCCTGATCGATGACCCAGCAAATCCTGACGATCTTCGAAGCTGA
>JAAETJ010000979.1 GCA_024228495.1 bacterium
ATTTGGCCGCGGACTATGTCCCATAAACGATACCCTGATCGCCGCAGGTTCATCTCCCTCGACTATTGCGCTTTACGATCTCGAGCAGAAAGAAACGGTAATGTCCATCAACATTTCCATGGACGTTCGAAATGCCATCCACGGACTGGAAGTGTGGCCATACTATTGAGAGGGCATCTTCGGCCGCTCGAGGTGGTCCGGGAGATTCGCCAGGACATCTTCTAGAACCAGTATCAGTTCCTCCAGCTCTGCTTCAAAGCGTTTCCACGAGTTCACCGATTTGTTGTAGATCGGTTGACGTACTTGTTCGGAGCTTGCCGTCTTCACGGCGCGCTCAGTTTCGTAGAAACGCAACACCTGGTCTTCCCACTCCAGTCCACAATGTTCGACCATCCGCCGCGCCTGACTCTCTTGGTCGGCCACATTGTCTTCATACTGAACTCGCAGGACTTTCCCAGGAAGCACATGATCCCAGTGCGCCATTAGCCGAATGTAATTCTTGTAATACTGGCCAAGTTCAAAAAGGTCATAAGAAAATGGCTGTCCCTTGGCAAAAAGTTGCTTAAAAGTGCCAAAACAAGAATCCAATGGGTGGCGACGAGCATCGATCACCTTGGCATTTGGCAAGATAAGGTGAAGAAATCCAATATGCGGAAAGTTGTTGGGCATCTTGTCGGTAAAGAAAGGTGCGCCCCGACGGTGGTGAAATGTCCTGTCGATATACTCTCTACCCAGATCCTCTACGCTATCCGCATAAATATCGATCAAAGACTCCGGGTATTTCAAATCGTCAAACCTGTTCTGTCCGGTGCGATGCGCTAGTACCATGAGATCTGACAACTCCGCAGTGCCGTCGACCTGAGAGTGGCTGCAAAGAATTTGTTCGATCAAAGTTGATCCAGAACGCGGCAACCCCACAATAAGGATCGGTGAAGGGTCAGAATACCCAAACGATGCCCGTTCCTCGAAAAACTCCTGTGTAAACACTTCGATGATCTGGTTTGTTTGATAATCGAATTCGACGGGGTCATATCGAACACTCTTGCGTTTTGTCGCACCTCCTTGCGTGTAGTATTCAAACGCTTTGGGATAGTCTTCTTGATCTTCGAAATGCTTGCCTAGGGCGTAACAAAAGTGCAGCTCCGACTGGTCAGTGAGTTTCTCTGAGTCGAGTTGAGTCTGCATGACTTCGATCTCATCAGGTTCAAAGCGAAAGGTCTTTAGATTCGCAAGGCTCCAACATACTTCTCCAAGATCAGGGCGCACCCTGGCCGCTGCCCGATACGCACGAATGGCATCGTCCTGATCACCCATCGTCTTCAAGACATGGCCTTTACTGTGCAAGGAACTCGCATGATCGGGTTGAATCGCCAACGCTCTCTCAAAAGAGGCAAGAGCGCGTTCTTCCTTGCCCCACACCAATAACAGGTTACCCAAATTGCTGTGCCAGTTTGCATTCTTGGGGTCCAGGGACAAGGCTTTTTCCAACGCTTCGACAGCCTCCTCGAACTTACTCTGTTCCTTTAAGGATGCACTAAGGACGGCCCAAGCAACTGCGAAGTCAGGGGCACGCCGCACCGCTTTACGTAAGAAAGCCTCCGCGTCATTAAACGCGTCCTGGGCCATACAGATGCCACCCATCACATTCAGCGCATTGACATTGTCCGGGTCCTCGCGCAATACGCCTTTGACAAGTTTGCGCGCCTCGTCGTGCTTGTCCTCTGTTTGAAGCTTCAGTGCATCCTGCAATTTTTTCCAATGAGGGCTGAGCTCAGACATGTGATCCCGAGTTTGTCGAGATTCCTCATCCTTGCCTTGCATCGCCTGGAGACGTGCGAGCTTCCAATGAACGGATTCGCTATTCGGATCGAGCCTTAACGCGGTTCGCAGGGATTCTTCTGCCTCATCCAGTCGTCCTAGCACAGCCAGAACCAGGCCATATTGCTCGTGGCCACCAGCAACCTTGGGATCGATCTTGACGGATGCCGATAGATATTCCAATGCATCTTGATACTTGCCCTGCCGCATCAAGGCGACGCCCAACACACGCATTATGTTGGGATCGTTCGGGCCATCTCGCAAAGTCTGTTGCGCCAAGGCTTCCGCCTCGGCAGATTTGCCCTGTTGAAGGCAATCTACAATCCTGGCAAAGGATTCACGTATCCGATCTGCTTCTGAGGTGTTCATTTGGCCGCACTTTATCATATGCTGCGGAACGGCTTTATCCGTGGCGGCCCGTACGTTGCGCTATCCTTCTGGACCGTGGATTTCTCGCCCTGGAACAGGCGCTGCCAGTGAGACACAGTCTGTTTGTGGGCCATCTTGGCTGGAATAACTATGGCGACAGGATTAAATTGACGCATGAAATTCAAAGATGCCTTGAGAACGAAAGACTTTGTGCTGACCGGCCATTTGAATCTGGCCCCGGTAACGGATGCTGAATCGCTGATAGACCAGGGCGAAATTCTACGGTCGTCGGTCGACGCTGTGCAACTGGCGGACAATGCAAGTATGAAGCCGCAATTGTCGAACATTTCTGCAGCGGCGCTATTGATACCTCAGAGTATTGACCCGATTGTTCACTTTACATGCAGAGATCGAAATCGTATCGCGCTGCAGAAGGATTTTTTTGGTGCGGCCGCACTCGGCGTGACGAGTGCAATGGTGATGCGCGGAAAGAAGGTGCCAAAGGCCAAAGCACGCGCGGTGCGTAACGTATTCGATACACCGGCAAATGAGTTGTTGGCCTTTATAGACGGCTTGAAAAATGATGAAGTGCCATTGATTGCGCCTGACTTTCTCGTCGGGAC
>JAAETJ010000980.1 GCA_024228495.1 bacterium
CAGGGGCATTCAGATTGTCCGGATACACACCGTCACGACAAGCACTAACACCGAAGTAGCACAATCCCAAAGTAGCCCGTGAGGCCAGCCACAATATTGGTCGTGGCAAGGGATGCCAGAATAAATCCCATCACCCGACTAATGATATTGGCGCCCATGGGGCCAATTACGCGAATAATCACACTGCTGCCCAGCATGAGGAGCAGGGTGATCACCAGAACGATCATCATCATCGCGGCGGTCTGGGCCTGCTCCCAAATGGTGTACACATTGTTCTTGGTTAATAGCACGGCTGCCAGCATGGCGCCCGGGCTCGCAATGGAAGGCACTGCGATAGGGAATATCGCCGTCTCGCGCGCGTTGTCGGCCATTTTGAGTTCCTGCTCCGGCTTACCTTCACCAAAAATCATCGAAAGCGCAAACAAGAACAACACAATGCCGCCCGCAATCTGAAACGCGGGTAGCGGAATATGCATCGCGGTCAGAATCAGTTCACCGGCCACAATAAAAAACAGTAAAACTAAACTGGAGGCCGCAAATGCAATCAGCGCAATGTTTCTGCGCTGTTTAGCTGTATGATGGGCAGTGGATGCCATAAAGACCGGTAGGGTACCTACGGGATCAATAACGGCGAAAAAATAGATAAGGACGGGAATATAATCAATCATATCAAAGCCAGCGTGGCACACTTTGTTGGTATTGCTGATAGTCGTTCGAAAACTGCGAGG
>JAAETJ010000981.1 GCA_024228495.1 bacterium
ATCATGAAAAAGTATTGTGTTTTACCAACAATATTCCCCAGCGTGATGGTGGAACTCATTTGGCCGGTTTTCGTGGCGCCTTAACCAGACAGGTGACCGGCTATGCTGAATCATCGGGTCTGATGAAAAGGGAAAAAGTACAGCTGACCGGTGATGATTGCCGCGAGGGGCTGACCTGCGTTCTGTCAATCAAGGTGCCAGATCCCAAGTTCTCTTCGCAAACCAAGGACAAGCTTGTCTCATCAGAAGTCCGCCCGGTGGTCGAAAGTCTGGTTGGCCAGACACTCAATCAGTGGCTTGAAGAAAACCCTGCTCTGGCAAAAACAGTTATTTCAAAAGTCGTCGAAGCTGCCGCTGCCCGTGAAGCAGCACGCAAGGCGCGCGAACTGACCAGACGTAAAGGTGCATTGGATATTTCCTCACTGCCTGGAAAACTGGCTGATTGTCAGGAGCGCGACCCGGCAAAATCTGAACTGTTTCTGGTCGAGGGTGACAGCGCCGGCGGTTCTGCCAAACAGGGACGCAACCGGGCTAATCAGGCAGTTTTGCCATTGCGGGGTAAAATTCTCAACGTTGAACGCGCTAGATTTGATAAAATGCTTTCAAGCCAGGAAATCGGTACCCTGATCACGGCGCTTGGCACTTCAATCGGCAAGGATGAATTCAATATTGAAAACTAGCGTAAGCACCATATAATCATCATGACGGATGCGCAAGTCGATG
>JAAETJ010000982.1 GCA_024228495.1 bacterium
AGCTGGGAAAGCTTTCCTGTCGAGTGCTGGTGAACGTCGGTGACTATCTTGACGCTTATCACGACTTACCACCGAATGTTCAGGTGAAGGAGTGGTTCCCGCAACCAACCCTGATTTCGCAAGTGGACATGGTGATTCATCATGGTGGCAATAATACCTTCACCGAATGCCTGTATTTTGGCAAGCCGGCAATCATTATGCCTTACGTATGGGATGGCCACGACAACGCTACTCGAGTCGAGGAAACCGGCCATGGCTTCAAGATGCATCGCTCGAACTGGCAGCCGGAAGAATTCAAGGCAAAGATTGAAAGCTGTCTAAATGATCCGGCTATGAAAGCCAAAATGGCGGCAACATCTACCCATATGCGACAATTCAATGGCCCGGAAAGGGCCGCCGGTTTACTGGATCAGTTATTGAAGGATCATAGCTAATGGCGCATGACGGTCTTTTATCATCGGCGCCACACATAGCGCCGGCGACCACTGTTGGTGACTTGACTGACTGGGGCGATCAACCGGATATGCTTGAAGGTCAGTCCCATTCCAGC
>JAAETJ010000983.1 GCA_024228495.1 bacterium
CGCACAATTGCCTCCTGCCCATCTCGCTGCTCATCATTTAGAAAATTACTGTTAACTATAGCCCCTTAAAATTCCATTTGTGCTCAATCGTCAACTTTTCGATTATTCAGGGATTTTGAGTATAACCATCCAAATCAACGTCATAGAATGCCCTTTTGAACAATTTTTTACCATTTTCGATGATGGATACCATTCCACTAATCCCTATTTCCGCCTCGTTTACCCGCAACAATTTATGTGATAATTTCGCTACCAGTATGATGAGATATGTTGACGCCCGACAAATAATCGAGTGAAACTTTGGCTGGAAAACCCAACGTGGCAGATCGACCAACAACCTGAAGGACTTCTCACTGATGCCCATGAAGCACTCCATTTTTTTTCACAAGATAACCGGCCTGATGGCGCTCATATGCCTGGTCAGCGCAGGCGTTCCAATAGACACGGCCAATGCGCAGCTGGCTGGCGGCAAAGTGAAGGCAACGATCGGCGCCTGGCAAATCAGCTGCGGGCGGCCACCTGGGTCAAAAGTCGAAAAATGTGCTGCTGTGCAAAGTGTTACAGCCGAAGACCGCCCCAATGTCGGGTTGACAGTGATCTTTCAAAAGTCCTTGTCCAACAACAAGCAAATGTTACTTGTGGTTGCGCCTCTTGGGGTTTTGCTACCCACCGGACTTGGCCTTATTATCGACGGCAAGAATGTGGGCCGAGTGCCCTTTTTGCGCTGCGGGAAAATTGGATGTTTTGCCGAAGCGGTGGTCCCGGACGAACTGGGCAAAAAATTCCAGACTGGCAAAACGGCACTCTTTACAATTTTCCAGACACCCGAAGAAGGCATCGCCATTCCCATTGCACTAAACGGCTTTTCCAAAGCTTTGAAGAACATCAAATAGAGTACCTCCCCGCTCCTCAATTGACGCCCGAGAAAAGCAACATCATGACATTGTGTTGCAGCAATACAAAAAGGCCCGATACAGTTATGCACGGGCCTTTGAATTTTTATTGTTATGTTCCAAATCCAGGGAATTAAGAGGCAATCCCGGTTCAGATATTTCTGAGAATCGTATGCTCTTCCACC
>JAAETJ010000984.1 GCA_024228495.1 bacterium
CAGCACGAGACAGCGCCGGTTTCCCTGGGTTGCCCCCTTCCCTTCCTCCACAGCCTAGGAAACCGACAGCTGCAAGGATCGTTACCCGGTAACGACCTCTAAAAATTCAAGATTATGGTTATAATCTTGAATGGTTTTTAAGGGCGCGGTCGGGCCTTCTTTCGTGAAAGACATTCATGTTTAGGGCGCTTTTGGGGGCGTTCCAGCCTCAGCGCCGGAGCAGGCCGGGACAGAGCGAGGCCCCGGCGCGGGTTTTTTCATGAATTTGGTTCATGTGGCCGCGCGTTAAGATGTGGCCCGTTACCGGGTAACTCTAGCGATCCAGAAGCCGCGACCACCAACCCCGGCCCTTTTCCGTTTCCAGATCGGCCTTGAGCTTTTCCACTTCGCCGCTACGGTCGCGCTGATCGGTGAGTAGGTTTGTCATTTGCTCCGTAGTGCGGCGGCGTTCTGTTTCAGCAGATTCAAGGCGCTTTTCTGTTTCCTGTAGCTGGTGTTCAAGCTGGTGGATCAACTGATCTTTTGCATCAATCACCGCGTTGTGTGCTGTAAAGTCTATGGTATTGGCTTGTAAAGGCTTTACATTATTTTGCATCTTATCGATGTCAAATCCATCGTAAACCCGCTCCAGTTCAGACACATCAATGACCACTTGACCACGCCCGTTCTTACCAGTCGATAAGCGGCCTTCCTTGATGTGTTTGTCCAGTGTAGGGCGGGTTACCCCTGCGGCTTTTGCGGCTTGTGTTTTGTTTAGTTTCATTGGTGTATATAGATGTAAAGTTTTTCCATTTCTTTACAGTAAAGAATTATCTTTTTGGTGTAAAGGGTTGTTTTGTTTTACAAAGATTTCCGTCAAGGGTGGCCTTCTTTTTTGTGCTTTTTACGACAGAATCCGATAAACGCCTGATCGGGTTTATCAGGCTTTGGTTTTTTACTCATCCACTCCCGCCATTCCTGTTCTAGTGCGTAAACATCCCAACCGGGGGCCACTTCCCGCGCCTTCTCAAAGGCCACCGTAGACAGGCGCAGCGTGTCCGCAAAGAGGGGCATTTCGGAGTTTTTTAAGTCGCTTTCCATGCGGACGCGGTCGTCGGTTTTGTGCAGAGTAAAGCGGATACGGTCTACAGCGCGGCCTTTCTTGATCGGCTTCATGTCCACCCGGAATCCCGCGCCAGACGGGTCTTTGTTGATTTGTTTTAAAGCGGGTTCGATAGCGAACCGTTTTAGATCAACATAGCGGGTAAGCTTGCCTTCCGGCACTTTGAGCCACTGGCGCAACTCATCAAGCGTGGCCATCAAAGCCGGGTCTTTCTTGTTGGCCACGCTTTCCAGCAACTCGTAAAGTGTTACGGCGTATTTGCCGGACAGCTTAAGCAGGAAATGCACCCGCAATCGGGAGAAACGGCGCGGGTCTTTTAGAACTGGAACAAGCAGCGGTGGAAAGTGAAACCGTAACGTTCCATCTGCTTGTGCGTCCTCGTCTATGACAGCTCCGAACAGGCTAGAAATGCCTTTGTAACGCTTATCATTTTCGGTATGTCGCCACTCAATGATTGTTCTCGTTAAACGTTCTGCACACTCCCAAATCCATGCACTTCCATGCTCTCCGCCTGTTTCACGAAACACCTGATTGATTTTAGCAACAGGCAATTCATGGATGGTTTTAGTACCAAGTTCGTCCCAGACAGCGGCCAAAAGAAAGGCCCATAGCTTTCTATCGCGCTCCGTGTAAGGTCCGGTGATACCGACAATGACCACAGGCAGTGGAACCGGCACCGTTGCCGGATCATTGTCTGTAACCTTCCAAGGGTTGCCAGTGGGTACAGGTACTTTTTTCATCCAGATAGACTTAACAGAAAAAGTGAATTTGTCAATATTAATAACTCACTTTTAGGGCAACAAATGCCCGCTGAATTTGTCACTTTTCGCGGCTTTTTGCCTGTGGGCCGAATTACTCACCTTTGCCGAATTACTCACCTTTGCGCCGAATTTCTCACCTTTCGCGCCGAATTTCTCACTTTTAGAGCCGTAACATCTTGAAAATTAAAGCGAATTTTCCCTGAACACCAAAAGAACACGAATATAAGAACACCGTGTTAGGCCAGCCTGTGGATAACTTTCGTTATATCATCATATTTTTTTGCCTTCGCTCTTCCCAAAAAAAAGCGCGTGTTTCACACCGCGCTACAGGTAACTCTGATGCGATAATACCACCTTATGCTCTCGGCTACGCCGAAGCGCATCACAACAACAAGCGTGTCGCTACCTCGTGATAGATTTAGCACATCCCTGTGCAAAATCGACTCGCCAACGCGACAGCCATCAGGCCCCGGCCGCCCTGCGTCCGTACCACTCCGTCACACCATCGACTTCGCTCAGCGCAGACTCCGTAGCACTCCCACAATGGCTCTACGGCGTCTCGAAGATCATTTTAGAGACACCCTTTGG
>JAAETJ010000985.1 GCA_024228495.1 bacterium
AAGTTCATCTGATTGTGAGGCTTGCTGGATGTGCTGCTCGGCTTGCCTGAGATAAGGGGGCATTTCGTCTGAACCACCGCTCAGATTGAGCGCCCAAGCATAGTAGATGCACAATTCGACACTCTCCAGAATGATGTCGTTAGGCATCCGTAAAAACCAGCCGCGCACTGTATTCATTTTTCCCTGCGAGAACATGGCAGCAGTGTTTTGGTTGATAATCTGGGTTACAGTTTGCCAATCATGCGCCAGCATTGACTGAGAGATACCCTCTTCTAGCCAACCATGCTGAACAAACCATAGGCTGGCCCGGCTGTGCAGCGCCGGTATCTGCGCAGGTGTTTCACGCTGAAGCCGGTAACGCAACATATCCTGGAAAAGATGATGATAGCGATGCCATTCACGCTGGTCATCCAACCTGATAAGAAACAAATTTTGCGATTCAAGATCACGCAAAATGCTCTGGCTGTCTTCAATCTTCAGGGTCGCGTTACACAAACTGGCGTTCAGTCGGGGTAGCAAGGAGGTTTGCATCAAGAAGCGTCGCACAGGCTCTGGTTGCTGTTGCATGACCTCGTCGGTGAGGTAGTCTACGACATACATGTGACTCCCGGCAAAATCTGCGATGAAGGCAGATACATTTTCTTTACCCTGCATGGCAATCGCAGATAGTTGAAGTGCGGCTACCCAGCCTTCTGTTCTGGCGGTCAGGGCTTGAATATCTTCTTTCGATAAGCTGGCTAAATTCTGTGCGGCAAAGAATGAGGCGGCTTCGGCCTGAGATAACCGCAAATCGGCAGCGCGTAGCTCCGTGATTTCATTTTTGGCTCGCCATCGTCCGATAGGAAACGGCAACTCACTGCGGCTCATTATCACAAGATGCAAGTTGGCCG
>JAAETJ010000986.1 GCA_024228495.1 bacterium
CCAGTGCAGACAACGCCTATGTGCGTTTTGAAAAAGTTCAGAAAAGTTATGATGGTGAAATTCTTGTTGTAAAGGATCTCAATCTTAATATAGCCAAGGGTGAATTTGTTACAATGCTAGGGCCGTCTGGGTCAGGCAAGACAACTTGCCTGATGATGCTGGCTGGTTTTGAACCCGCCACCAATGGTGAAATATATATTGGTGACAAATCGATCAACCACATTCCGCCCCACAAGCGCGGCATTGGGATGGTTTTCCAAAATTACGCCCTATTTCCTCATATGAGTATCGGCGAAAATCTGTCTTTCCCGCTTGAAGTTCGCAAGATGAACAAAACGGATTCTGGTAAAGCGGTGAAGCGAGCACTGGACATGGTGCAGATGGGTGATTTTATCAACCGTCGCCCCGCGCAACTTTCCGGTGGCCAGCAACAGCGTATTGCGTTAGCACGGGCGCTGGTTTTTGAACCTGAACTGGTGTTGATGGACGAACCACTTGGGGCGCTTGACAAGCAACTGCGCGAACGCATGCA
>JAAETJ010000987.1 GCA_024228495.1 bacterium
GACCCCGTGCATCTGGACCGTGCACTGCAGCGCTGGAACCAAGCCTATGGTGAGCACGACGAATCTCTGGCCATTGATGGAAAAACCATGTGTAACGCCATCGACGACCAAGGCTATCAAACCCATATCATGAGCGCAATTGGTCATCAGAGCAAGGCCTGCTACACCCAAAAAAAGTGGGTACCCTGCCCGTATCCGACCAAGAGGTTAAGCGCACCAACGAAATCAAGACCGCCATCCCGCTTCTTGATGCCATCGATATCCAGGGCAAAGATATTACCGCCGATGCCCTGTTGACCCAGCGCAAGATCGCCGACTATGTGGTCCGGCAACGCAAAGCTCATTACCACTTCACCGTCAAAAACAACCAGCCCGGTCTTTTTCAAGATATTGCGTTATACTTTCAAGACCCTCAGGAGCCTGACTTTGTCCTCTGCGACCCGCCTGATCACGGCCGCATCGAAATCCGTAAAATCTGGACCACATCCGAACTCAACGGCTATCTGAACTTTCCTCATGTCGGACAAGCTTTTGTCGTCCAGCGCGAGTTCAC
>JAAETJ010000988.1 GCA_024228495.1 bacterium
AACAAACGCTCACCAGCGGCAAATCCAAAGGGTGCCGGATACCCCGGAATCAACTGCCGGATGTTGTTGGAATGAGGTGCCGGATACTCTGGAATACGCATCAAAGCCGTCAGGAATGTGTTCGTTTACGCTTGCCATCACCTAAAATACGGGCAACAGCGATCTTGGTGTTATCGTACAATATAGAAATAGGAACACCGCCAAAGAACTCAAACGCAGCCACATGCCCATCACAGAACGCTTCAGTCGTCTCACCCGGATATGCTTTTACAAAACACGCATCTGAATGCGGCAGGTCGATTACCAGAAAGTGGATCTTGCGATCAATACCGCCAATGATGGCAAACGCTTCGCCAAAGTCCGCCTGAGCATGGCCCGGTGGATGGGACAAGGGAACGAACATCTCGCGTTGACGTTGACGCGCAGCACAGATGTAGTCACTGACGATTGTGATACCGCCCTCAAAGCCATACTCATCACGCAACCGTTCAAATATGCGCTTTGATGTATGCTTCTGCTTCTTGTGTTCCAGTTTATCCGCTTCAAGGATTTGATCGATGATCCCGATAAATGGATCAAGCTTCGGTCGCACTGGTTGCTTCTTGCGGCGGTAT
>JAAETJ010000989.1 GCA_024228495.1 bacterium
AACATGACGGCATGATTGAGCGCTGATAAAAGGGTTGAAACTATGCCAACGATTGCACTGGTTGATGACGACAAGAATATAATCGGTTCGTTAAGTGTACTGTTCGAAAATGAAGGTTACAATGTCAACACCTATCATGACGGTGTTTCAGCCCTTGAAGGCCTTAAGGAAAAACCGGTCGACATCGCTATTTTTGATATCAAGATGCCGCGTATGGATGGCATGGAACTGCTACGCCGCATGCGCCAGGACAGTGAGATCCCGGTGATATTTCTGACCTCCAAAGATGACGAGATCGATGAATTGTTTGGCCTCAAAATGGGTGCCGATGATTACATCGCCAAACCCTTCTCACAGCGCTTGTTGCTGGAGCGGGTCAAAACCATTCTGCGCCGCTCTCAAGCCCGCGCCAAACCCGCAGAAGAAGAGACTACTTCCGAACAGCTTTTGGAGCGCGGCAAACTGAAAATGGACCAGGAGCGCCATACCTGCCATTGGGATGGCTGCGAGGTGACGCTGACAGTTACTGAATTCCTCATTCTGCAAGCTCTGGCGCAACGCCCCGGCGTTGTCAAAAGCCGCGATGCCTTGATGGATGCTGCCTATGATGATCAGGTTTATGTCGATGACCGAACAATCGATAGCCACATTAAACGGCTACGTAAAAAATTCAAAGTCGTCGACGATGATTTCGATGTCATCGAAACTCTCTACGGTGTTGGATACCGCTTCAAGGAAAGTTGATAAACATGCCACGATCGCAATGGCTGAAACAACAAATAGCCAAGGTCGGGGGCAAATTGATAGAGCTTTCCCAACGCGCTTCAAACCCGCTTACAAAAACGGTCACAAAACTGTGGACGGCCCTTAAACATTCTCGTGCAAGGGGCTTTATGCTGTTTGTGCGGCGGCGCTTGTCCCCTTTCATTCGTCACTTCAAAACTAACTATAAATTCAACAGTCTGACTCGACGGATCCTTGTCTATAATGTGCTTGGGCTGTTTACGCTTGTGGGCGGCGTGCTGGTACTCAATACCTATCGCGCTGGCTTGATTGAAGTGCGGGTGCAAAATCTACTGACCCAGGGCAAGATCATCTCCGAGGCCATCGCTGCGTCCTCCACGATCGATACCGATCAAGTGATCGTCGATCCCGAAGAGCTGCTGGAGATGCAATCAGATCATGATGCTATCGGCAGTATTGAGAGCTATGACAGTCTCGACTTTCCGATCAACCCGGAACGCGCTGCCCCAATCCTGCTGCGCCTGATCAAGCCAACGGGAACCAGAGCCCGCATCTACGACCGCGAAGGTAACAAGCTGCTGGATTCCGATACGCTGGATGCACGTGGTCAGATCTCCCGCATGCAACTGCCTCTGACTGGCGTCCAAAATGTCAATAATATTGATCGCATCACGCGATGGGCAAAACGTAAATGGCGCGGTAATGTGCCTCTATATCTGGATATTGGCGAAGCCAATGGCAAAGCCTACAATGAAGTAAGAAGAGCCCTGAATGGGCGATCTCATCACATGTCCCGCATGAACGAGCGCTCGGAACTGATCGTCTCGGTTGCCGTACCCATTCAGCGGATGCGCGCCGTACTTGGCGTCTTGATGCTATCCACAAAAGGCGACGATATTGATAAAATCGTTTACGATGAAAGCGTTGGCATTCTGCGCGCCGGATTGATTGCCGCCGCCGTTATGACGGCCCTGTCCATGTGGCTGTCCAACCAGATCGGCGCCCCCATGCGTAAGCTGGCAGCTGCAGCCAGACGCGTGCGCCACAGCGCCAAGGCGCGCGAAGAAATTCCCGACTTCACCTGGCGCACAGACGAGATTGGCGAGCTGTCACTAGCCCTTCGTAATATGACGGGAGCGCTCTACAGCCGTATTGAGGCCATTGAAACATTTGCAGCTGACGTCGCCCATGAACTCAAAAACCCCCTGACCTCTTTAAAAAGTGCGGTGGAAACATTACCGCTCGTCAAAAAGGACGATTTGCGTGAGCGTTTGACGAATATTATTTTGCATGACGTCAAGCGTCTGGATCGCCTGATCAGCGATATTTCTGATGCCTCTCGTCTCGACGCAGAACTGGCGCGCGAAGAATATGAGCCGATGGACGTTTCCACTCTGCTTGGCAATATCATTCCCACTTTCAACGATATTCGTCGTGACAAAGTGATAGAAGTGACCCTAGACATCAACATAGTTTTCCGCTGTCCCGATGCCTTCTTGATGAACGGCCATGAAATGCGCATGGCGCAAGTGATCAATAATCTGGTGGACAATGCGATTTCGTTTTCGCCAGATAAAGCGGTCGTCAATGTCACTATGAGGCGCCTTGCTGGCAATATTGAAATCCGCATTGAAGACGATGGTCCAGGCATCCCGCCAGACAATCTGGAAAAAGTCTTCAAGCGCTTTTATACGGATCGCCCCGAAGAACATGGCTTTGGCAA
>JAAETJ010000990.1 GCA_024228495.1 bacterium
GGTAATGCCACGCGCAGGATTGTCGTCCTTGCTGGGATCAGCCGGGATGACGTTAACAAGATAAGATCAACCTGGGATTTTTCATCCGTTTCGTCTCATCTCTGAGGTGCTGTAAAGCATTATATTTATTTAGCCCTGTCCAATGTCATACTTGAGCATGAAAAAATAAGTCATCCCCGTGAAGTTCTATGGCACAAGCGATGCGCTTTTTTTCATCAGGCTGCGTGATCGATGCGGTAGAGAACCACCACCAGAAAAATGATGCCAAAAAAAAACCAAACAGCACCAATCAACCATAGTGCGCAAGCAATGCCAAAGGAACTCGACTCATGACTAGATTCACCTTCCTCCTTTTCATTGCCCTTATAAGTGCAAGTTTTGCCGCGCATGCCGAGTCCGTTCTCAAAACGGAACAACTTGCCGATAATATCTACGCCTTAGTCGGACCGACAACCAACCGTGATCCTCAGAACCTAGGAAACAATGCCAACTTCGGCGTTGTTGTTACCGAAGAGGGTGTCGTACTCATCGACGCCGGGGCCAGTCACAAAGGCGCACAAATGATCCACGAAGCGGTACGTGCGATCACCGACAAGCCCATCAAGGTGGTCATCAATACCGGGGGTCAGGACCACCGCTGGTTAGGCAACGGCTACTTCAAATCGCTCGGTGCCCGCATCGTCGCGAATGAAAGGGCGGTAACAGATCAGAAGGCCCGTACGCAGGATCAGCTGTTCGGTTTGGGCAACTTGATCGGCAGCGACGGACTAGAGGGTACAGAGCCTATGTACGCCGATGAGACCTTCGCCGAGCAAAAAGTAATAACCATCGGCAGCACTCGTATTGAAATCTATCACGCAGGTCACGCCCATACACCCGGCGACA
>JAAETJ010000991.1 GCA_024228495.1 bacterium
CGTCAGGCCACAGAACAAGCCTGGTCATACAGCCGCTACCTCAGCGCCTTGTGTGAACAGGAGGTCGCCCGACGCTTTCAGGTACGCACCAGTAACTGGTCACGGGAAGCCAAACTACCCAAGGGCAAAACCTTTGCCACGCTGAAGCTGACGGAACTGCCCGAGTCTGTACAGAAACAGGTGATTCAACTGCGTGACCAGAACCAATGGGCCTTGCAGGCTGATAATGTCCTGCTGATCGGCCCCTCAGGGGTCGGCAAATCCCATCTTGCCGCCGCACTCGCACTACGCCTGATTGAACAGGGCATCCGCTGTAAATGGATGGCCGCTACTGAGCTGGTGCAACACCTGCAACAGGCCAAACAGCGCTTGGAACTGATGACCGCCATGACCCGCATGGATAAGTACCGAGTGCTGATTGTTGATGATATTGGCTATGTTAAAAAGAATGATATGGAGACTCAGGTCTTGTTTGAGTTCATTGCGCATCGCTATGAAAGCGGTAGCCTCATCATCACCTCCAACCAACCCTTCAGTCAGTGGGATCAGATTTTCCCAGACAATATGATGACTATCGCGGCCATCGACCGCATCATCCATCATGCCAGTATTATTGAGATTGATACCCAAAGTTACAGGAGGAAAAAACACAA
>JAAETJ010000992.1 GCA_024228495.1 bacterium
ATTGGAAGGGATTGGTGTCCCGATCTTAATCTCTTGACAAGAACTTTTGAAAAATTCGATTAGCACAAGAAAATGATGAGCGAAAGTTTGCCCGCGAACGATCATCCACAGAACAAGAAGAGGAGATGAGTAATTACAAATTGGCACAATCGTTGGATCGCCAGCGGAACAATATGGTATTAGCCGCCGAAAAAGTCACGGCCGAATTGGAGGCTCAGCAGACGCTCTACGTCGAGGAATGCTTACCTTCACAATTCATCATTCACAATTCAAACTCATTATTCTCAATTCCGCCCCTCATCCATCTTCTTCGCAACCAATGTCGCCTGAAGCTCCGCCCGTCGCGCACGATATTCCCCCAAGCCGAACTCAACTTCCTTACGCCCTTTACCAGCGCGGTTGATACGCCATGTGCTTCCAATCAGTAACACGATGCCGACAATTGATATAGGATTGAAATAGCCAGGGGAAAAAATAATCATCAAAAAACCAATCACAAAAAACACAAACGCCCACGTCCGCGTGCGGGAAATCTCCCCCAGCAACCGCTCTCCTTCATGGATCTTCCGTTCAACTGCCCCCAACTTCTTCCCAATCTTCGCCGATTCAGACATATCTACTGCCCCTTCCAAGCAAACTAATGTTCACGAGATTATACCAAACAATCTCCCGCTTCCCCTCTTTCCTCTTCTCCGTGAAACTCTGTGCCACCTCTGTGTCCCTCTGTATCCCTCTTTACCCCATACGCGTCAAGTTAAGCAAATTGGCACGGCCATCTCCGCCAGGGGATGAACCCCCTGGCTCATTTTACAAAGGCCTCTGGCCTGTTTTTAGCCCAACGGGCTTCGTATTTGAGTCCGGCGGTTTATCGCCGCACGAAGACGGCCGTTTATGCACTTAGTTTACAGCTTTCCTCATTGGGTTTTCAGCAAAAAACCCTTAGCTTGACGCGTATGCTCTTTACCTCCCCCAAAACAAAACGGCCGTTTCCTCTCAGAAACGGCCG
>JAAETJ010000993.1 GCA_024228495.1 bacterium
AGGTGGTTGATCACCTTGCTTGGCGTCATAGCACTAGCATTGTTCATCTGGTATCTGGGGCCACTATTCGGATTTGGACAGAGCCGACCATTTGAAGCAGAATCACACCGGCTAATAGCCATCGGCATTCTATTTCTGATCTGGGCACTAAGCCGGGGCGTTATGTTTTGGCGCGCCAAACGACGTAACAGTGAGATGATGGTCGGCATTTCCGCACAAAGCAAAGAGATACCAGCCATCAGCCCCGATGAACAAGCCTCCCAGGAAGAACTAGAGACCCTCCAGAAGAAAATGGAACAGGCCATAGCCGCGTTGAAAAAGGCGCGACTGGGTGGAGGAGGACGTCAGTTTCTTTATCAGTTGCCCTGGTACATCATCATTGGCCCTTCAGGTTGCGGCAAAACCACTCTGCTGAAAAATTCCAATCTTAAGTTTGCGTTGGAAGAGGAATTCGGTAAATCGGCGATCAAGGGCGTTGGCGGTACCCGCAACTGTGACTGGTGGTTTGCCGAAGACGCGGTGCTGCTGGATACCGCCGGTCGATACGCCATCCAGGACAGTCATCAGGAACTGGATCGCGAGGGCTGGCTTGGATTTCTTAACATGCTAAAAAAGTACCGTCGACGGCGGCCTGTCAACGGCGCGATGGTAGCGATCAGCATCTCTGATTTGATGGCGCTAACCAGCGAGGAGCGCCA
>JAAETJ010000994.1 GCA_024228495.1 bacterium
GATTGCTCAAAATCAAGTGGCGGTCACGCAGCCAGCAAGCTCTTTGCGACTTTGCGCCTTTGCGTGAGGCAAAAAAAGGAATCACGCAAAGACGCGAAGACGCAAAGAGAGGTAGAATGTGAACAACTTCCACCAACCATCTCTCTGCTCAGTGGCCCAAACCATGAAAGGGTAGCAACATGACCGAAAGCTCGGTTTGTTGATCAACTTCGGTGAAAACCTGATCAAGGATGGTATCACCCGGGTCGTAAATGGATTGGACGATTGATTGTTATAGTTTTCGAATATTGACTTTGCGTGAAGGTTACTTGCCGTGAACCGTTACGATTATGCGTATTCTCAAGAAATTGGGAATTCAGGTAAATTCCAACTTGCCGGTCGCCTAACGGGTGCCAGAGTTGCCGACAGCCCAGGAGGGAAGCTCGATACGTTGTTTCTCGAGCTGAGCAAGGATGGCGGTGACATCGAGCCCCTTGTCGGTCAAAACGTTGGCAAGTATTTCGTACTGTTTTTCCCAACCAATCATTGTTTGATCTCTTGTTTGGCTAGCCTGGCTCAATTGGTGAGGCGGTCCAAGTCGAGTGGGTAAGTGCCGTGCTCGTGAATTGCATCGACCATCACTCGGTATAGTTCGACATCGACTCCCGAATGAATGGAGTTGCTCGAAGAGCAGACGTATCCGCCGCCGATGCCCGCATCGCGGATACATGTCTTGACGGCCTTGACCACTGCATCTGGTGGTCCTTTGGCCAACAGTTCGACTTGGTCAACATTTCCTTTGATCGCGACGCGCCCGCCATACTTGGCTTTCACGACACTCAGTTCCATTCCGCCCGCTGGATCGATTGGATCGATGCCATCAGTACCAGCACCGACTATCATGTCGAGGAATGGGTAGAGGTTTCCGTCAC
>JAAETJ010000995.1 GCA_024228495.1 bacterium
CCAACCCAGCTTCTGGTGTCGCAAAAAGACTGGGTGGTTTATTGCGAGCCGCAGCACAAGTTCTTTGAGCAACTTGGCTCCCATACCAAGGAAAGACATGTTTTCAAGGGTTTTTATCACGACACATTTGGCGAAAAGGACAGAAAACTCCCGATAGATCGCGCGCGCGCGTTTATTGTCAATCGTTTCGAAGAACCGGTTCAACGCCCCAATCTGCTCGACGCTGATAAATACGGGCCAACCCGCATTGAAGCTGAAAAGCTTGCAAGTCCATTTCCCACTGTTTCGCTGCGCAGGCTGTACTGGGGCGTCGTGCGCCTGGGTCTGAAATTCGGTGGCTGGTTTTCAAAAGGAATTAGGACTGGACATAAAGCGGGTTTTGATTCTGGTGCCATGCTTGATTATGTCTACCAGAACAAACCCCGGGGCCTGACACCTGTGGGCCGGATGATTGACCGTAATTACCTCAATTCAATTGGCTGGAAGGGTATTCGTCAACGCAAAATACACATTGAAGAACTGCTTGATCAAACGATCAAACAGGTCCGAGATGATGGCGCACCGGTGCACATTGCCGATATTGC
>JAAETJ010000996.1 GCA_024228495.1 bacterium
CGCGGCAGCGTCTTGGTCAGGAAGTGGCTGTACCCCATCCGATCCTTGATGGTGCCAAAGGGGTGTTCGACAGTTTCGCGGCGGGTCCGCATGGCATCTGGATTGAGATCAAGGCGGTCCTGCATTCTTTCTAGAATATCCTCATGCTTCCGCCGGGTATCCTGCAGGAGTTTTATCAGGTGGCGTTTCGCAAAAAGGTCTATGAAACCATTGACCAACTGCAAACCGATCTCGATGAATGGATCGACTTCTATAATAATGAACGCACCCATCAGGGAAAAGTCTGTTGCGGTAGAACCCCGCATGATACCATGATGGACGGCAAAGCAATCTGGATGGAAAAGTTCATAAACTGAACTTGACCTGACAGACACCGCCTAAAACCCGGTAACTGTCAGATCAGGTCGGAATTAGTACAACTAATTAAATGTCCGAGGTGAGGTATATAAATCCGTACCCAGCCAATTCGGACTTTCTGATCTGTAATCAGAAAACTCCTTTTGGCTCTCTTCTTCTCATACATGAGTGAGATGGACGATGACCACGGGCTTTTTGCCCCACAAACGATTGATTTCGGCGCGTATTGAGCGTCGCACGGCCTCCGTCGCCTTCTTTTCATCGCGCTTTTGTTTCTTTGGCAAACTGCGTATTGTTCCCTCAATGAGGTTTTCGATCATATTCTCTAGTGGTTTGCGTTTGCTAACCTCGGCTGGAATACCCTGCGTTTCCAGCAACAGATCGATGATCTCATAATCCTTTTCATCAAGTATGACCGTTGCAACAACAAGCCCGACAAAGGCCAGTTTGCGGCGCTCTCGCATTGGTTCTTCGTGATGAATGGCAATCGTTTTCCCGTCCAGAAACCAGCGCCCGGTGGGCATCTCATCGACCATGATCAACGAACCTTGATCATGGTCCAGCGGCAACAGCCTCATCGCCTCACCATTGGTGATAATGTTAGTGTGGGCAATATCATTTTGTTCGGCAAATTTGCGGTGCTCGCTCATATGACGATATTCGCCATGCATGGGGATAAGAGCTCCAGGCTTGAGCCATTTATAAAGTTGCCTGAGCTCATCGCGCTGCGGATGTCCTGTTGCATGAACAAGACCATCTGAAGTAGTAACAATCTCGACCCCAATATCTGCCAGATTGTTTAGCAAGCTGCTCACCGAACGCTCATTGCCTGGAATGGTGAAAGATGAAAAAATGACCATATCACCCTTGGCAAACTTGACCTTGCTATGTTCGCCTTTGGCGATACGGGCCAGCGCTGCCCGGCTTTCCCCTTGCGATCCCGTGCACAGTAAAACAATGTCGCTGCGCTGCATCTCCGAATAGTGATCTTGATCAAGAAAAATCAGATCCTCCGGCAGATACCCTGTTTCCTGCGCTGCCGTGATCACGCGCCATAGAGATAGCCCCGCCACAACCACATAGCGATTGGCTTTCTTGGCCGCCATGGCCACAGCTTTTATGCGGGCGACATTGGAAGAAAAGGCTGTCACGATCACGCGTTTGGGGGCATCCTTGATGATCTTTGCCAATGAGCGCGCGACCTCACCTTCAGATACAGAATGTCCTTCCTTGAGGACATTGGTCGAGTCGCAAATCAAAACATCTACGCCCTCCTCCCCGACTTCCATCAAACGTTTTTCGTCCACCAGAGCGCCGACCACCGGTTCTGAATCCAGTTTCCAATCTCCACTATGAAATACAATGCCTTCGGGGGTGCGAATGACCAAGGCGTTCGATTCTGGAATAGAATGGGTCATACTAACATATTCAACATTGAACAGGCCCACGTCAAAACGCGAGCCAAGCGGCATCTCGGTGACATCAAATTCCTCCGGCGATCCATAGCTCGAGACCTTTCCCGCAAGAAGCGTCGCTGTAAAGGGCGTTGCATAAACAGGGGCGCGCAAAAATGGCCACAACTGGATCAAAGCTCCCAGATGATCTTCATGGCCGTGGGTCAAAACGATCCCTTCCAGATTGTCTCTCTCCTCGTGGATAAAGCTGATATCGGGAAAGATCAGCTCAACCCCGGGCTCAGAAGCCCCAGGAAAGGTCAAACCAACATCAACCATCAGCCATTTGCGGTTGGTTGGTGACCCATAGCCGTAAAGATAAATATTCATGCCGATTTCTCCCGCGCCCCCAATGGGCAGCAGGACAAGCTCGTTCTTTGTTTTTTTCTTGTTTCTCATATTTTATGTTCGGCCCAAACTTATGATCAGGAACCAGATCCTTCAATTTTGATGATAGTGCCGCTGGAGATAGTTTTTTCTTCGCCAGAGCAGTCTTCCAGTACAAGCGCTCCGCTGCGCGAAATCGTTGTCATGCGCCCTTCTTGGCACACATCGCCAACCATGATGGTCATTGTCTGGCCGATATGACATGAGCGCTCCAGCCACGCAAGGCGTAGCGTTTCAAAGCCTTCACCATCTTGCCAGATAGACAACCAGTCCCTCATGGATTGAGCCAGTGCTACAAACAACTCATCGCGTGAACAGCTCCAACCATTATCCAAGAGGTTCCCGGCGGCAACCAATCCTTTAATCTGCGGATTGGACGCTAGGTTTAAACCAGTTCCAATGACAATATCAAACAAGCCGGATTGGCGCGATCGTTTGCTCTCGATGAGAATGCCGCAAACTTTGCGCTCCTTGAGCAAAATATCATTGGGCCATTTAACGCATAAATCACCAACATGAAACTGATCACTGGCCATTTGTTCGATAGCCGTGATCGAAGCAAGCGCGGCGATGATCGATATTTGCGCAAGATGCTCTGGAGAGCAGTTTGAGCGGATCAGCAAGCTCGCATACAGATTGCCCGTTTGCGAGATCCATTGACTGCCTTTGGTACCGCGCCCATTGGACTGACGATCAGCACAAAACCAGCTATTCGGTTTTTGCCCCTTCGCACATTGACGCAGGGCTTCTTGATTAGTTGAATCAATTTCATCAAACCAGAAATATTGATAACCCTGCGGCAAAGGGAGGGAGTGCGTTTCCATCACGCTCTACTTGAACAATGAATTGGCAGCAACACCAGCAGCAGTCACAAGCGGGGTGGGATAAACCACATATCCAAGCACGAACAATCCTGATCCAATCAGCACAATGCGCAAGGAGCCATGCATGGGGACGAAATCTTCCGCTGGCTCATCAAAGAACATAATTTTGACGATCCGCAGATAATAAAAAGCTCCGACCACACTGGCCAGCACCCCAATGATCGCCAGCGGCACCAGTTTGGCCTCGATGGCCGCCAACAGCACATAAAACTTGGCAAAGAACCCGGCAAGCGGCGGGATACCAGCGAGCGAAAACATCAACATGGCCAGCAAAAAGGCCATGGTCAAATCATTTTTGGCAAGCCCGGCCAGATCAGAAATATTTTCAACAGTGCCCTCTTCGCGGCGCATCGCAAGGATGGAGGCAAAGGTACCAAGGGTCATGATGGCATAGATCACCATATAGATGACCACGGCCCGCACACCCGTCTCAGATCCCGATGCGAGGCCCACCAGCGCAAACCCCATATGACCGATAGAGCTGTAAGCCATCAGGCGCTTGATATTGGTCTGACCAATGGCTGCAAAAGCGCCAAGCACCATAGAGGCAATAGACACGAATACGATGATTTGCTGCCATTGCGGCGTGATGGAGGGAAACGCTCCGTACAATACCCGCACGATCATCGCCATAGCGGCGATCTTGGGGGCGGCTGCAAAAAAGGTGGTGACAGGTGTTGGAGAACCTTCATAAACATCTGGTGTCCACATATGGAAAGGCACCGCCGATATTTTGAATACTAGCCCGACCAGCAGGAACACCAGGCCGAAAATAATACCTATGGTTGCACCGCCGGTATGAATGGAGCTAGCAATCTGCGCGAACCCGGTGCCGCCCGTAAAGCCGTATATCAGCGACATGCCATAGAGCAACATGCCAGACGACAAGGCACCCAGCACAAAATATTTGAGACCCGCTTCACTGGAGCGTTCGGAATTTCGATTAAAGGCGGCGATGACGTAAAGCGCTAGACTTTGCAGCTCGATACCCAGATAAAGAGCAATCAGGTCATTGGCTGAAATCATCATCATCATGCCAGCAGTTGCCAACAGGATCAGTACTGCAAACTCATATTTCCACAAATTAGCCTTCGACATATAATCGTAAGCCATAAACATAGCGATGGCCGCCGACAAGAGGGTTACGATTTTCATCAAACGCGCAAACGGGTCAATTATAAAACTGCCAGAGAACATGGTACCGGCAAGATCGCCCTGCATATACAATAAAGTGGCAGCAAGAACGAGGATTGCGAACGTCGCAAAACTCATGAAAATGGCGTTCTTTTGCTTGATGAATGCACCGATCATAAGCAAGAGCAATGCACCAACCACCAGAACGACCTCTGGAAGGATAGAGCTATAACTACCAATATTGGCTGCAGTCGTTGTTGGCATGAGCGTTTCCTATTGGTCCCTATCGTGACGCCAGCATGGCAGCGTCATGCGCGGCCTGTACGGCGTTCTTGTAATTATGCAAAAGCTGCTCGACGGACGCAGTCGTCACATCGATAATGGGTGCCGGCCAAATGCCGAATAAAATCGTCAACAGCACAAGCGGCGCCAGAATGGCCAGCTCGCGCATATTGAGATCTGTGATATTTTTCAGTGAAGCTTTTTCCAGCTTGCCGAAAATAACCCGGCGATAAAGCCACAAGGCATACGCCGCAGAAAGAATGACACCAAATGTCGCGGCAAAGGCCACCCAGGTATTGGCTTTAAACGCACCAATCAGCGCCAGAAATTCTCCGACAAATCCGCTGGTGCCCGGCAGGCCTACATTGGCCATCGTGAATACCATAAAAAACACGGCGTAGAGCGGCATGCGATTAACAAGGCCGCCATAGGCGCTGATCTCTCTTGTGTGCATGCGGTCATAAACAACGCCAATGCACAAAAACAGAGCAGCTGAGACGATCCCATGTGATAACATCTGGAAGATTCCGCCTTGAATACCCTGAGCCGTCGCGGTGAAAATTCCCATCGTCACAAAGCCCATATGGGCAACTGAAGAGTAGGCGATCAGCTTCTTGATATCTTCTTGCACCAAAGCTACCAGCGATGTGTAGACGATAGCGATACAGCTCAGCACGAAGACAACAATAGCGAACGTGTCCGATGCAACGGGAAACATGGGAATGGAAAAGCGCAGAAATCCATAGCCTCCCATTTTCAGCAAGATGGCGGCAAGAATCACCGACCCGGCGGTGGGCGCTTCCACATGAGCGTCCGGCAACCAGGTATGAACCGGCCACATGGGCATTTTGACGGCAAAACTGGCGAAAAACGCCCACCAAAGGATCGTTTGCAGCCCGCCAGATACGGTCAATCCCCAGAAATGGATCGGCTCGGTTGAAAATTTGTAGGTCAGCAGCTTGGAAATGTCGGTCGTGCCCGCATCCATATACATGGCCATGATAGCCAGCAGCATGAGCACCGAGCCCAGTAGCGTATACAAGAAGAACTTGAACGAGGCATAGACCCGCCTCTTGCCACCCCATACACCGATGATCAGAAACATGGGAATAAGACCAGCTTCAAAAAACACATAGAACATCAGCAGATCAAGAGAGCAGAATACGCCGATCATCAAGCTTTCGAGCACCAAGAAGGCGATCATATATTCCTTTACACGCTCTTGCACACTGTCCCAGCTCGCAAGGATCGACAAGGGCATGACAAAGGTGGTGAGAATGACAAATAGCATGGAAATGCCATCGACACCCATATGGTAGCGGAAATTGTCACCCATCCAATCGTATTTTTCGACGAACTGAAACCCGGCCTGATTATTGTCAAAATGAAACCAGATCAGCAAAGACACTAAAAACGTGAAAATGGTTGTGAACAGGGCCGCCATACGCGCATTGTTTTTGGCCACCGCATCATCACCAGGAATGACAAAAATAATCAGCGCGCCAAGCAAAGGTAAAAAGGTGACAACCGAGAGAATTGACCAACTATTCATTATTTGATCCCTCCGGTGATCGTACCAGAGGCAATATCACCAAACATGAACCAGCTGATAATTGCTGCAAGGCCAATCAGCATGACAAAGGCATAATGATAGACATAACCGGTCTGCATCCGCGCAGCTCCCTTTGTGACATCAAGAACCCGAGCGGCAACCCCATCGGGGCCAAGCCCATCGATAATTTTGCCATCGCCGCCTTTCCAGAACAGACGGCCAAGCCACATGGCAGGGCGGACAAAAATCAGATCGTAAAGCTCATCGAAATACCATTTATTGTAAGAGAACAAATAAATTGGCCGGAATATGCGTGCGAACAAAGCTGGCAGCTTCGTAAACTGGATATAGAACAACCAGGCCATGAAGAACCCGGCGATCATCATCACGAAGGGTGATAGCTTCACCCACATGGGGACATGATGCATGGCAGCAACTATTTCTCTGGTGTCAGAGATCGATTTTCCCCAGAAATGCGCAGGATCGTGACCAATAAAAAAACCTTTAAAAACAAAGCCAGCTGCCAATGCTCCCACCGCCAACAAATAGAGAGGGATCAACATGACGTTGGGGCTTTCATGAATATGCTTGGCGGCCTCCTCCTCGACGCGCGATGGTCCATGGAAGGTCATGAAAATCAGTCGCCAGGAATAAAAGCTCGTCAAAAAGGCCGCAGCGACAGTCATCCAGAACGCGTAATTACCTACCCAGCTATGAGCCGCAAAAGCCGATTCGATGATTGCGTCCTTGGAATAGAAGCCAGCTGTGCCAATAATGGTTGGGATCCCCACCCCGGTCAGCGCAATCGTACCGATGATCATCATCGCATAGGTGTAAGGAATTTTATTGGCCAACCCGCCCATCTTGCGCATGTCCTGTTCATTGGACACGGCATGGATCACCGCGCCTGAACCAAGGAACAACAAGGCTTTGAAAAAGGCATGGGTGAACAGATGAAAGATGCCGGCCCCATAAGCGCCAACGCCAAGCGCAACGAACATATAGCCAAGCTGACTACAGGTGGAATAGGCCACAACACGCTTGATGTCATTTTGCGTCACACCAACTGTTGCCGCAAAGATAGCTGTCGAGGCACCAATAAAGGTCACCACCCATAAAGCAGTGGGTGATAGCTCGAACAATGGTGACAGGCGTGCCACCATAAAGACCCCGGCCGTGACCATGGTCGCGGCATGAATGAGAGCCGACACAGGTGTGGGACCTTCCATGGCATCTGGAAGCCATGTGTGCAGCAATAACTGCGCTGACTTACCCATAGCGCCCATGAACAAGAGTAGGCAAATCACCGTCATTACATCAGCTTCCCATGACAGAAAATGCATGGTCATGCCTTTTTGCGCCTTGGCGGCCGCAAATACCGTATCAAAATCCATACTGCCGAAGACGAAAAAGATTGCAAAAATACCAAGCGCAAAGCCAAAGTCGCCAACGCGATTGACGACAAATGCCTTGATCGCTGCAGCATTGGCGGCAGGCTTGTGATACCAAAAACCAATCAACAGATAAGAGGCCAGACCAACGCCTTCCCAGCCAAAGAACATCTGCATGAAATTATCTGCTGTCACCAGCATCAACATGGCGAACGTGAACAAGGAAAGATAGGCAAAAAATCTTTGTCTGTGTGGATCTTGATGCATATAGCCAATGGAATAGACATGTACGAGAGACGACACCGAAGTCACCACCACCAGCATAACGGCGGTCAGTGTATCAACCCGAATACTCCACGAAAGATTGAGATTGCCCGAGGTCAGCCAATGCAATAGCAAGATGCTCTTGGGGCCGGCAGGATGTCCTGACAAGCCGATCTGGTAAAACACCACCCAGGAAAGAGCCGCAGAGATCATCAATAGTCCACTCGTCAGATATTCACTGGGTTTAACGCCGATGACCTTGCCAAACAGGCCTGCCACCAGAAAACCCAGCAATGGCAAAAAGACGATAAGGGTATAAATATTCATAAGTGTCTTTCTAACCTTTCATCGCATGGATATCATCCACAGAAATTGAACCCTTGTTACGGAAATATGTGACAATGATCGCTAACCCGATCGCTGCCTCAGCCGCCGCGACTGTGAGCACAAAAAGTGCGAAAACCTGCCCGGTCAAATCGTTGAGATGCGCCGAAAAAGCAATCAGATTGATATTGACGGCAAGCAGCATCAGTTCAACCGACATCAAAATTACAATGACATTCTTCCGGTTGAGAAAAATACCAAAGATACCCAGCGTAAACAGTATAGCAGCGACGCTCAGATAGTGTGATAATCCAACTTCCAACATTGTTCTGGCTCTATCCTCATCATCTCACATTTAAAAACTATTCGGCGTTTGATCACCCGCTATCGGTCAGGATCAGATCCCTTTGCCAGTCTCAACTTTTTTTATCTCGATACTCGTTTCGGGGGTTCTGGCGATCTGATCCCCGATGTTCTGGCGCTTGGCGTTTTCGTTTTGCCTGAAGGTCAAAACAATAGCCCCCACCATCGCCGTCAGCAATATGATACCAACCGCTTCGAAATAAAAAATATAGTCGGTATACAAAACATGACCTATGGCTTCCGTGTTGGTTATTGCCGCAGTGTCAGGAATGGGCACTTTGGGAGTGACGCTAATCCCTCCATCCGATTTCCATGCCCCAAACAGGACCACCAACTCAGCAAGCAAGATAAAACCTATTGTCGCGCCCAGCGGGAAATATTTCATATAACCAGCTCTCAGCTCGGCAAAATCAACGTCCAGCATCATGACCACGAACAGAAACAAAACGGCGACCGCCCCCACATAAACAATGATCAGCAGCATGGCTAAAAATTCTGCTCCGAGCAAAAGGAACAGACCTGCCGCATTGATGAAGGCGAGGATCAAGAACATCACAGCATGCACGGGATTGCGTGCGCTGATGACCATCACCGCCGATCCAGTCGTCAATGCCGAAAACAGATAGAAAAAAAGATCTGCTATCCCCATTTTGTCCCTAAGCTCCTTCGTTTAGCCCTCACTCATCCATACATCCACTCAAACATTGCGGATTATCGATAAGGAGCGTCCAATTCAATGTTTTTGGCGATCTCTCGTTCCCAACGATCGCCTTTCTCAAGCAGACGCTCTTTGTTATAGAGCAACTCCTCATGTGTTTCCGTTGCATATTCGAAATTAGGACCCTCAACAATGGCCTCAACCGGACATGCTTCCTGGCACAATCCGCAATAAATGCATTTCGTCATGTCAATGTCATAGCGAGTCGTGCGCCTAGTACCATCATTGCGGCGCGGCCCTGCTTCGATGATAATGGCCTGCGCCGGACAAACTGCTTCGCATAACTTGCAAGCGATACAACGCTCTTCCCCATTCGGATAGCGCCGCAAGACGTGCTCACCGCGAAAACGCGGTGACAATGGCCCCTTCTCAAAAGGGTAGTTGACGGTCATTTTGGGCTTGAAGAAATATTTCATCGACAACCAGAAGGCGGCGACAAACTCAAGCAAAAACAGTGATTTTATTCCCTGGGCAACTCTGGCCATATCAATATCCCTTCCCTATGGCGCCAGATCGAAAAAATGCAAAACCGAAGCGACAGCCACGACCATGAACAAGGACAAAGGCAAGAAAACTTTCCAGCCAAGGCGCATCAACTGGTCATAGCGATAGCGCGGCACAAAGGCTTTGACCATGGCGAACATGAAAAACACCAGCCAGAGCTTGAGCATAAACCACACCACACCAGGTATCCAGTTGAAGATAGCTATATCAGCGGGTGGCAACCAGCCTCCCAAAAACAGGATGGTCGTCATGGCACACATAAAGGTGACGGCCAGATATTCCCCGAGCATGAATAACATGTAGAGCGAAGATGAATATTCCACCATGAACCCGGCAACGAGTTCTGATTCAGCTTCTGGCAAATCGAACGGTGGGCGGTTGGTCTCTGCCAGTGCCGAGATGACGAACACAATGAACATAGGGAACAATGGCAGCCAGAACCAGTTCAATATGGTCAAGGTCGGCACACCCAGCCAATTGGCCAAGCCTGTTTGCTGCGCGAGGACAATATCAGTAAGGTTTAAGGAGCCAACACATAAAAGCACTGTCACAATGACAAAGCCAATTGAGACTTCATAAGAGATCATTTGACCAGCAGAGCGCAAAGCGCTCAAGAATGGATATTTGGAGTTCGACGCCCAGCCACCAATAATGATGCCATAGACTTCCAAAGAAGAAATGGCCAGCACATACAATATTCCCACATTGATATTGGCGACAACCCAGCTTGTGCCCTCATTGGCGGGCCAACCACTGCCCACCGGTATCACAGCCCAAACAGCAATAGTGACAAAGGCTGTAATAAGTGGGGCCAACAAAAACAGGATCTTGTTGGAACCAGAAGGGATAATCGGCTCTTTGAACAAGAATTTAGCCATATCAGCAAAAGACTGTAACAAACCCCATGGCCCCACAACATTTGGTCCCCGACGCAATTGCACAGCGGCCCAGATCTTGCGATCCGCGTAAATGATATAAGCGATAAGGATCAACAACGGCACGATAAAAGCCAAACTCTGGATCGCCTTGAGAATAGGCGTCCAGATAATCCACGGCCAGATTGCTGTCCAGAAATATTCAACCATGTGTTTGCACCATCCCTTTCGAGTTGGCCGCGGCTTGTTCGGCGTTCATTTCTTGCTTCAAGGTGCTCATCTCGGCCATAATCACCGAGGCGCGCGTAACAGGATTGGTCAGATAAAAATCGTCAATAGCCAAGACAAAAGGCGTTGGCTGAATACGGATGGCTTCATGGCTCAACTCGCGCAAACTTGATATTGGTTCACTTGTAATTTGACCAATAGCAGCCAATTGCGGGGCGACCTCATAGATCTGCTTGCGCAATTCCATAGAATTATCATATGGTAAGGTCTTGCCCAGTGCCTGCGAAAGCGCCCGGATAATGGTCCAGTCTTCTCGTGCTTCCCCTGGAGGGAACACGGCTCTCATGGTCATTTGCGGACGACCTTCGAAATTTACATAGGTGGCAGTTTTTTCACTATAAGCCGCTCCGGGCAGAATAACATCAGCAATTGCTGCACCATTGTCACCATGGCTGCCTTGATAAATAACAAAGCTGTTGGCTAGACGCTGGACATCGATCTCATCGGCGCCAAGCAGATATACCACCTCCATATTGCCAGTTTCGCTGGCGGCCAATATCCCATTAGTGTCCAACCCGCCTTCACCTGGCAAGAACCCAATATCCATTGCCCCTACCCGGCCTGCAGCGGTGTGAAGGATATTAAAGCCGTTCCAATCGTCTTCTTCGCAGATCATGCCAAAATCATTGGCCAGGCGACCCGCCAGTGCCAATACAGCACGACCATCAGAGCGGGCAATAGCCCCTTCTCCAACGATCAGCATAGGATTTTTGGCTGTTTTCAACACTTCACTAAACTCGTGTTTGCCCTCTAAAATATCAACCAGTGTTTGGGGACCGGCTCCCAAATAATCATGATCATAAGAAAGATCGACCTGCGCCCCAACCAACCCGACTCGCGTTTGACCTGTAGAAACACCACGGCGAATACGGGCGTTCATAACTGAGGCTTCACTGCGAGGGTCCGTACCGATCATCAAAATGACGTCAGCTTTATCAAGGCCCACAATAGTCGTGTTGAACAAATAGCCAGCGCGTCCACCATCAGGGCTCAAGCTACAGTTTTCGGTGCGGCAGTCAATATGAGGGCTACCAAGATAGTCGCTCAGGGTCTTGAGAGCAAAAACTTCTTCGACGGCTGCCAGATCACCTGCAATGGCGGCAAACCGGTTACCGTCAATATTATTCATGCGCTTTGAGATGGCTTCAAAGGCCTGTGCCCAAGTGGCTGGGCGCAATTTGCCGTTTTTCTTGATGTAAGGCGTATCGAGGCGCTGATTTTTCAGGCCATCACAAACAAAGCGGGTTTTGTCGGTGATCCATTCTTCGTTAATGGCGTCATTTTCCCGTGGCAGGATGCGTAATACTTTGCCACCGCGTGTATCTATGCGGATATGGGCGCCTTGCGCATCCATGACATCGATACTCTCAGTCTTTTTCATCTCCCAGGGCCTTGCCGTAAACGCAAAGGGCCGATGAGTGAGCGCGCCCACTGGGCAAATATCAACCACATTGCCAGATAGCTCCGACAACATGCCTTTATTGAGATAGGTGGTAATTTCGGCTCCCTCACCGCGGCCAATTTGTCCAAGCTCCTCCACACCAGCGATCTCGGTCATAAAGCGTACACATCTGGTGCAAGAGATGCAGCGGGTCATGATGGTTTTGATCAGCGGCGAAATATTGCGGTTCTCAATGGCGCGCTTGTTTTCATCGTAGCGACTGGTGCCAACGCCAAAGGCAACGGCCTGATCCTGCAGATCACATTCGCCGCCCTGATCGCAGATCGGGCAGTCAAGCGGGTGATTGATGAGCAAAAACTCCAGGGTGCCTGAACGCGCTTTTTGCACTAGAGGTGAAGTGGTGAGGATTTCGGGAGGCTGACCTTCGGGACCCGGGCGCAAATCATTGACGCCCAGCGCGCAAGAAGCCGCAAGTTTTGGCATGCCCTTGACTTCTACAAGGCACATACGGCAATTGCCAGCGATTGATAATCGTTCATGATAGCAAAAACGGGGGATCTCACTGCCAGCTTGCTCGCAAGCCTGCAGCAGCGTCAGCCCGTCCTCCACATCCATTTCTGCACCATCGATAATCAGCTTCGGCATACCTGCTCGTCCCTATTGGTCTGTCTATTCAACCGTCTATTTATCAAACTCTTGTTCGTTTTTTCTAGCTCAACATTGCCTCTCACAGGCCATTAGTTATCGAACCGGCAACCTTATTCAGCAGCCTTCACCGCTCCTTGCGGATTTGGATTTTTGGTAAACTCTTCAATCCGTTGTTCAATCACCGGCCTGAAATGACGGATCAATCCCTGCACGGGCCAAGCCGCTGCGTCGCCAAGCGCACAAATAGTGTGACCCTCTATTTGCTTGGAGACATCGAACAACATGTCGATTTCGCTTATATCGGCCTCGCCTTTGACCATTCTTTCCAGCACCCGCCACATCCAGCCAGTGCCTTCGCGGCATGGTGTACATTGGCCGCAGCTTTCATGCTTGTAAAAATAAGCCAGTCGGGCAATCGCCCTGATCATATCGGTGGACTTATCCATGACAATTACCGCCGCTGTGCCAAGCCCTGATTTAACTTCCAGCAAGCTGTCAAAATCCATAGCCAGGTCCTGGCACTGATCAGCTGGCACACATGGCACCGAAGACCCGCCGGGGATCACGGCCAGAAGATTGTCCCATCCCCCGCGCACACCGCCAGCGTGTTTTTCGATCAGCTCGCGCAGTGGAATGCCCATCTCTTCTTCCACATTGCACGGATTATTAACATGGCCCGAAATCGAAAACAGCTTTGTACCCGCATTATTCGGCTTGCCAAGGGTCGCGAACCAACTGCCTCCACGCCGCAAGATGTCTGGAACAACCGCGATTGATTCTACATTGTTAACAGTCGTCGGAGCACCATAGAGGCCCACATTGGCAGGAAATGGTGGTTTCAGGCGTGGCATGCCCTTGCGCCCCTCAAGGCTCTCCAGCAAGGCTGTCTCCTCGCCGCAGATATAAGCGCCAGCACCGTGATGCAAATAGAGATCAAACGGATATCCGTGAACATTGTTCTTGCCGATCAGATTGGCAGCGTAGGCTTCATCAATTGCTGCCTGCAACCTTTTGCGCTCCAAGATGAATTCACCACGAACATAGATATAGGCAACGTTGGCACGCATGGCGAAGCTTGCGTACAAGGCCCCTTCAATCAATAGTTGAGGATCATTGCGCATGATCTCGCGGTCTTTGCAGGTGCCAGGCTCTGATTCGTCAGCATTGATCACCAGATAATGCGGGCGGCCATCTGATTGCTTGGGCATGAACGACCATTTAAGGCCGGTCGGGAACCCTGCCCCGCCGCGACCGCGCAGACCAGAGGCTTTGACCTCGTCAATGATCCAGTCCTCACCCTTTTCAACCATAGCCTTGGTGCCATCCCAAGCACCGCGTGCCCGAGCACCCTTAAGGTCACTATCTCGCAGGCCATAGAGATTTGTGAATATACGATCTTTATCAGATAGCATCAGACATCCCCCTTATCATCATCTGAAGGGCCATCTTCTTGCGCCATCACTTTCGCCTGGTCAATCCAGCCTTCGCGGTCGATCCGCCCCCTGAAGGAAAGATACTCATCAACCCATGCCACATTGTCAGCACTCCAGCCAGCGATCTGATCAAAATGGAAAATGCCAAGACTATGCAAGGTGCTTTCGAGCTTGGGTCCAACGCCAGTGATCCGCTTAAGGTCATCGCTTGCACCTTCACGAGCTTGCGACAGGCCTGTTGGTTTGGCATCATCACTTGTGTTGGTTCCACGTTCGGTGGGCTGACTTGTGGTTTCTTCAGGAGCACTGCTGACTCCCTTCATTTGATGATCATCATCGAAACTTACCAGAGCCGGTTCAGCACTTACAAATGTACTTGCCGCAACAGTACCAGAATAGGCGGTCGAACCTGCCGCGATGTTAGACAGAGCCTCAGCGCCCATAGCCGCAACGCCAGAACTCGCACTATCTCCCTCATTCGCATATAGCGAAGCATCAGTCAGACTGGTTGCACCGCCATCTGGGCATGAGCAACTACGGTCATTTTGAGGACCCGGTGTCACATCACGGCCAGCTTCCAGATCATCCAGCAGCATGGTGAAGTTTTCGGCATTGAGGTCTTCGAAATATTCTTGATTGATTTGCACCATCGGCGCATTGGCACAAGCTCCAAGACACTCGACTTCCAGCCACGAAAACAGCCCGTCTTCACTGACCTGATTTTGGCCACCAACACGCTTTTTCAAAACCTTTGCGAGTTCATCAGAGCCACGTAACAGGCATGGGGTGGTCCCACAAAGCTGAATAAAGAATTTGCCCACCGGAGCGAGGTTGAACATGGTGTAAAAGGTCGCGACCTCTGTCACTCTTATCGGGGCCATATCAAGCATTTGCGCGATCTTTTTGATCGCGGCTTCTGGCAACCAGCCATAGTGCTGCTCTTGAGCGCGCCACAAAAGCGGGATCACGGCAGATGCCTGCTTGTCAGCTGGATACTTGGCAATCTGTTCGTTAGCCCAGGCAATATTTTGTTCGGTAAACTCAAAACTGTCGGGTTGATTGTTACTCACGGGTCTCACACTCATCGATCGATCTCCCCAAACACCACGTCCAAGGTTCCAATAATTGCTGCTACATCTGCCAACATATGTCCCTTGCTTATAAATTCAGTACCCTGCAAATGGGCATATCCCGGTGCGCGTATCTTGCATCGATAAGGCTTGTTGGAGCCATCTGACACGAGATAGACGCCAAATTCGCCTTTCGGCGCTTCGACAGCTGCATAAACTTCACCCTTTGGTACGCGGTAACCTTGCGTGTGCACCTTAAAGTGATGGATCAAACTTTCCATGCTTTGTTTCATGTCACGGCGTGATGGCACCGAGCAGCGGCCAGATTGCACGCGGACCGGTCCTTTTTCGGAAGCCAGCAATTCGCAGCATTGTAAGATTATTTTGATCGATTGGCGCATCTCTTCCATGCGGATCAGATAGCGATCATAGCAATCACTGTTCTTGCCAACAGGTACGTCAAAATCCAGTTCGTCATATATTTCATAGGGCTGGGATTTGCGCAGATCCCACGGAGCGCCTGCTCCGCGCAACATGACACCCGAAAATCCTCGCGCCATGGCTTCGTCCAGCGTAAACACACCAATGTCGACATTACGCTGCTTGAATATACGGTTACCCGTCAGCAATTTATCGATATCTTCGAGCACTACCAAAAAAGGTGCGCAAAAGGCCTCTATATCCTCAATCAGCTGATCTGGCAGGTCCTGATGCACGCCGCCAATGCGGAAATAGTTGGCATGCAATCTGGCACCGGATGCGCGCTCATAAAAGATCATCAGCTTTTCACGCTCTTCCCAACCCCAAAGAGGCGGCGTCAAGGCACCAATATCAAGCGCCATGGAAGTGACATTCAATAGATGATTGAGAATACGCCCAATTTCGCAAAACAGCACGCGAATGATTTGACCGCGACGTGGCACTTCAAGCTCCAGAAGTTTTTCAGCCGCCAGACAAAAGGCATGTTCCTGATTCATGGGGGCCACATAGTCCAGCCGATCAAAATAAGGGATCGCCTGCATATAGGTCTTGTGCTCAATGAGTTTTTCGGTGCCACGATGCAACAGGCCGATATGAGGATCAGCGCGCTCGACAAGCTCTCCATCCAGCTCCAGAACCAGACGTAAAACGCCATGAGCCGAGGGATGCTGCGGTCCAAAATTGAGCATAAAATTGCGAATTTCTTTTTCGCTCATCGTCTATTCCAGCTCCCCACGCTTACCGTGTCCAAAATCGCTCTATTGTTCTGCATAGTCATCAATTACGTGTTAATCAATGCTGGTCTTTTCATCCCCGGGCAACACACCATCAGCGCCCTCCCACGGAGAAAGGTCATCAAATCGGCGAAATTCTTGAGCCAGTTTCACCGGCTCATAAACCACGCGCTTTAATTCGTCATCATAGCGAACCTCAACATAGCCTGTGAGGGGGAAATCCTTACGCAAGGGATGACCGGTAAATCCATAATCTGTCAAAATGCGCCGCAAGTCTGGATGCTTTTCAAACAAGATACCGTATAGGTCATAGGCTTCTCGCTCATACCAGTTGGCTGCTGGAAACAATTCCACGCAACTATCAACGGGGGTATCTTCATCTGTTTCCACTTTCACCCGGATGCGCTCGTTCTGGCTGGGGCTAAGCAAATGATAGACAACATCAAAGCGATCGAGCCGCCCGGGAAAATCGACGCCGCACACATCCATCATGCAACTGAACTGCAAACGCGGGTCATCCCTTAAAAACTTCAAGACATCCAGCAGACGTGCCCGATCAACAAGAATTGTCAATTCGTCAAAAGCCACGATTGAGTCGAGGATCGAGTCGCCCAATGCGTCGCTCAGATAACTCGCCAGTTCTTTTTTTGTGTCAGGCATAAATCAGTTCCGTTTTGAATGCGTTCAAACCATCTTCTGTTGCTAGTTTTGTTGGTTAGCGAATAATCGTCCCCGTACGCCGAATTTTCTTTTGCAGCAAGAGAACGCCATAGACCAACGCTTCGGCGGTCGGTGGGCACCCAGGCACATAGACATCGACTGGTAGAACACGGTCGCAACCACGTACTACAGAATAAGAATAATGGTAATAGCCGCCCCCATTTGCACAACTGCCCATAGAGATCACATAACGCGGCTCTGGCATCTGATCATAGACTTTGCGGATGGCCGGTGCCATCTTGTTAGTCAAGGTACCCGCCACGATGATCACATCAGACTGTCGTGGACTGGCACGAGGGGCAAAGCCAAAGCGCTCGAGATCATAGCGCGGCATGGCCGCCTGAATCATCTCGACAGCGCAACAGGCCAGGCCAAAGGTCATCCACATCAAAGACCCGGTGCGGGCCCAGTTGATGACGTGATTGGCATTGGTAACGAGGAACCCCTTGTCAGCCAGTTCTTCAGAAACATGGCTAAAAAAGGGATCATTATGGCTCGCAGATGAAGCAGCAGGCGAGAAACCGCGGGTTCCTTCAACCGGTGGGCCATAGGTCGGTGGTACAATCAATCCCATTCAAGTGCTCCCTTGCGCCAGGCATAGACAAATCCAATAATCAACTCAGCGATAAACACCATCATCGTCCAATAGCCAACAGCGCCAATTTCCTTGAAGGAAACCGCCCAGGGAAACAGATAGACGGCTTCCAGATCGAAAATGATAAATAAGATAGCAACGAGATAAAATCGAACGTCGAACTTCATGCGGGCATCATCAAAAGGATTAAACCCACATTCGTAGGCCGATATTTTCTCTGAGTCCGGCTTGCGCGGGGCAATCAGGAATGGCACCACAAACAGCACCAATGCGATGAAGCCACCAATCGCTGCGAATATGAGAACAGGCAGATAGCTAATTACAAGTTCGTTCATATTTGCCTATCCTCATGGGTCGTTTATCCAAGTTCCCTGACGCCAACAAAACAGCACCCCGAGAGTTCTTGTTCTCTCTAGCAGCTTGCGCGGGTTTTGGAAATTAAAGATTGGCTAATTTCGCAAGAATTGGCGCACCTGATATGATCAGACTACCCGCTTATCGGCAAATCTTGCTCCGCTGAAACCGGCAGTTGCAGTATAAGGGTTTAGCGCAATTTTGAACCTGCTTTCAAGTCCCATGACATAATTATATATTGCCCTGCCTGCTGGGCGTAAATTATATTCAAATTTCACTCGCTATTTGGCAAATGCCACCTGACGAGACAGGTTCTGCCAATGACCCCCGTTAGGAATGGAGGGATTACCACACCGTAAAAAGAATAGAATCATCACTTTTAAAATTGAGTGCCAGGAAAAAAACAGCCAGGTTCAACCTCATGCATGCCCATCAGCACTCAAACAAGCTGCGGTCGAATTCCAATCTGTTGCACACCTACAGGGCCCGACCGGGCGACGGGCGAACAGGCCACCCAATCAGAGGCCTTTGCGATGCAAAGAATAGCCATGAAATGATTTAATGGCGGGAGTGACGGGACTCGAACCCGCGGCCTCTGGCGTGACAGGCCAGCGCTCTAACCAACTGAGCTACACCCCCGTAAGGTGTTTTGCCAAAAAAGCAATTGCAACGATGTATGTCAGGCGCTGCGTCAAGTCAAGCGCCCAGAACATCGTTTACAAGTTTTCTCTTGAATTAAGAGATATGGTGGGCGGTGAGAGGCTCGAACTCCCGACCCCCTCGGTGTAAACGAGGTGCTCTTCCAGCTGAGCTAACCGCCCCCAGACGGCAAAACATACTCCCTCTAATCCCAAAATAGCAAGCCTTCATATGGACTTTTTTTTATTTCGCCCCGAACGTTAAAAAGATCGTTCTGCAAAGGCCTTGCAAGGTAGGAAAATGAAGGGGAGTACAACGTAAACGGGGCAGGCAAAATCTACTTGCCTGCCCCATTCGTATCAGATGCGTTTGCGCTCATGAATTAACAGTTTCACGCAGAGCTTTACCAGCTTTGAATTTTGGTACCTTTGCGGCAGGCACTGTCATTGGCTTGCCGGTCGATGGATTCCGGCGGATACTTTCTTTACGATTGGCTACCTGAAAACTGCCGAAACCGATGATTCTGACTTCACCACCACCTTGGAGTGTTTTTTCAATTGTAGCGAATGTCGCTTCAACGGCTTCTGCCGCATCTGTTTTTGACATATTCGCTTCTTCAGCGACTGCGGCAACCAGTTCGGTTTTATTCATGATGGAGTTCCTGTTGTCTATTGAAACTTGTTTTGATTCGACGCATACAGTAGTAAAGCCCCCATTCATGGGGGTTTCGAGTGAAATTGCAAGCATTTTCCGCAATGAATCAGCGATCTGCAGGCCTGAATTGCGCAACAATCACTGTTTCTGTGGATAGCCATGACTATTCAGTGGGTAAGTTAACAAAAAAAGAGGAGAGCAAATGATCGCCCTCCTCCTAAATCGATTTTCTTTTTACCGCTTTCGTCTCATTTTGACTGGTTTTCTTAAACGAATAGCTAGTGAGGCAGGACAGTTTTTGATGGATCATCGCCATCAATGCCACTTGATGTGCCTTCGTCCTCGTCCTCGGACCAATCAATCGGCGTTACTTCCCCGATCAACGCTACCTTCAACACCTCGTCAATATGGCTGACCGGAATAATCTCCAGCCCGTTTTTGACATTGTCGGGAATTTCGACAAGGTCCTTGGCATTTTCATCGGGAATTAAGACCGTTTCGATGCCGCCACGAAGCGCAGCCAACAGTTTTTCTTTCAAACCACCAATTGGCAGCACGCGGCCACGCAGGGTAATTTCCCCCGTCATCGCGATATCCTTGCGGATTGCTATACCAGTCATGACCGAGACAATGCTTGTCGCCATTGCAACACCAGCAGATGGTCCATCTTTCGGGGTTGCCCCTTCTGGCACATGCACATGAATATTGCGCTTGTCGAACATTGGCGGTTCAATACCAAAATCGATGGCTCTGGAGCGCACATAGGCATTGGCTGCCTGAATGCTTTCTTTCATGACATCGCGCAAATTACCAGTAACAGTCATGCCGCCCTTTCCTGGCATCATGACGCTTTCAATCGTCAACAATTCCCCGCCAACTTCCGTCCAGGCAAGACCAGTGACTACACCAACCATGTCTTCTCGTTCAGCTTCACCATATCGGTATCTCTTCACGCCAAGATAATCTGCCAGATTTTTTGCGGTAACTTTGACCTTTTTCTTCCCATCCATTAGAATTTCTTTGACAGATTTACGTGCAAGTTTGGCGATTTCACGCTCCAGATTACGCACGCCAGCTTCTCTGGTATAAAGTCGGATTATGTCTCGAAGAGCAGAATCTCCGACAATCCATTCCTCATCCTTGAGGCCGTGATTCTTTTGTTGTGCCGGCAGTAGATGCTGTTTGGCAATTTCCACTTTCTCGTCTTCGGTATATCCAGACAAGCGAATGACTTCCATCCGGTCCATTAATGCAGGTGGAATATTGAGCGTATTTGCGGTCGTCACAAACATCACATTGGAAAGATCATAATCGACTTCTAGATAGTGATCATTGAATGTGTTGTTCTGCTCAGGATCCAGCACCTCAAGTAATGCAGAGGACGGATCGCCACGATAATCGGCGCCCATCTTGTCAATCTCGTCAAGCAAGAACAGCGGATTGGTCTTCTTGGCTTTTTTCATAGACTGAATAACCTTGCCAGGCATCGAGCCTATATAAGTGCGTCTATGCCCCCGGATCTCGGCCTCATCCCGTACGCCGCCAAGGCTCATGCGAACGAATTCACGACCTGTCGCACTGGCAATCGATTTGCCAAGCGAGGTTTTGCCAACGCCGGGAGGTCCTACCAGACACAAAACCGGGCCTTTGAGTTTGTTGACGCGCTGTTGTACGGCCAGATATTCGATAATCCGTTCTTTGACCTTCTCCAGACCATAATGCTCGGTATCAAGCACCAGTTGTGCTTCGGCAAGATCTTTCTTGATGCGCCCCTTAACCCCCCAGGGAATCCCCAGCAACCAATCGAGATAGTTGCGAACTACAGTGGCTTCAGCTGACATTGGGCTCATCTGCCGCAATTTTTTCAACTCGGCCAGGGCTTTGTCACGAGCCTCTTTGGAGAGCTTGGTCTTGCCGATCTTTTCTTCGAACTCCGAGATATCATCGCGACCATCATCGCCATCACCCAGCTCTTTTTGAATTGCCTTCATTTGCTCATTTAAATAATATTCGCGCTGGGTTTTCTCCATCTGTCGTTTGACGCGAGAGCGGATTTTCTTTTCCACCTGCAAAACGGAGATCTCACTCTCCATCAAGCCATAGATTTTTTCCAGACGTTTGGTAACATCCGTGATTTCCAGTATTTCCTGCTTTTCAGCAATTTTTATGGACAGATGCGATGTCATGGTATCAGCAAGCTTTGAATAGTCATCAATTTGACTGACAGTCGCCAAGACTTCACGAGCAATCTTTTTGTTGAGCTTCACATAGTTTTCAAACTGCGCGACAACCGAGCGTGCCAAGGCTTCAATTTCCTTGTCGACGCTGATTTCTTCTTCAACGAATTCCACTTCGGCTTCATAGTAATCTTCATTGTCGGTGTAATTGACGATACTGGCACGAGGGCCACCTTCAACAAGCACTTTAACCGTTCCATCTGGAAGCTTGAGCATCTGCAGTACCGTAGCGACGATACCCATCTGGTAGATTTCTTCGAATCCAGGATCATCGTCAGCAGCATTTTTTTGCGCTGCCAAAATAATCTTCTTGTTACTGTCTTTGACTTTATCCAAAGCATTTATCGACTTTTCCCGCCCCACAAAAAGCGGTACGATCATATATGGAAAAACAACAATATCTCTCAAAGGGAGAACAGGATAAAGCGTCTGCTCCCCATCTTTTTGTTTTTTCTCGTCCATTGATCATTCTTCCCTTTAGTTTGAACCTCGTTATTCTCAACCCAGGCATAAACATCTAATGACATCTGAAGATTTTACGATTTGGTGAGCAACTGATTCATTTTTGTTTGCATGTTTGAATAACAAAGTAGGGCCGGGAACGTAAAATTCCAAGCCCCGCTCGTTAAAATTCGTTCAAAATATCTACAAATCCCTTTGAACCACGTGTCAACGAAACAGCTGACTGCCTCTGATGCCTATGGATCAAATGGTTGAGGTCAAGCAATTGATTCCACCTCATCCTTGCGTTTTCCTTCTTCGGAATAGATACGCAAAGGACGCGCAGTGCCCTCGACAACCTCTGGGCTAATAACGACTTCGACAACACCATCGAGACCTGGCAGATCAAACATGGTATCGAGCAGAATATTTTCAAGAATAGAACGCAGGCCACGTGCACCTGTTTTTCTCTTGATGGCTCTTCTGGCAATCGCGACCAGCGCCTCATCGGAGAAAGTCAATTTCACATCTTCCATCTCGAACATACGCTGGTACTGTTTCACAAGTGCATTGCGCGGTGTGGACAAAATCTTCACCAAGGCGTCTTCATCAAGATCTTCGAGAGTGGCAAAAACGGGTACACGTCCGACAAACTCAGGGATTAGACCAAAACTGAGCAGATCTTCAGGCTCAACACCACGCAGGACATCACCCATGCGGCGATCATCTTCAGCTTCTACCGTTGCTCCAAAACCGATAGACGTGGTTCGTCCGCGCTTAGCGATAATTTTTTCAAGCCCTGCAAAAGCTCCGCCACAGATAAACAGGATATTGGTGGTATCAACCTGCAAGAATTCCTGTTGCGGATGCTTGCGTCCTCCTTGAGGGGGAACGCTAGCGACGGTGCCTTCCATGATTTTCAACAAGGCCTGCTGCACACCTTCACCTGATACATCGCGGGTGATGGATGGATTGTCTGATTTTCGTGAAATCTTGTCGACTTCATCAATATAGACAATCCCACGCTGCGCACGTTCCACATTATAATCCGCAGACTGCAACAGCTTAAGAATGATATTTTCGACATCTTCCCCAACATAGCCAGCTTCCGTCAAAGTGGTCGCATCAGCCATGGTGAACGGCACATCGAGAATTCTGGCCAGCGTTTGAGCCAACAGCGTTTTACCACAACCGGTGGGCCCAACGAGCAAAATGTTGGACTTGGACAATTCTACATCATTATTCTTGCTTGCATGGTTCAAGCGCTTGTAGTGATTATGTACCGCAACAGCCAAAACACGTTTGGCATAACCTTGCCCGATCACATAATCGTCGAGAACATTACAGATCTCGAGAGGGGTAGGCACACCCCCGTTTGATTTCACAACAGCGTTCTTGTTCTCTTCACGTATGATATCCATGCAGAGTTCAACACATTCATCGCAGATAAAAACGGTCGGACCTGCAATCAATTTGCGAACCTCATGCTGACTTTTCCCGCAAAAGGAACAATAAAGGGTGTTTTTGGAATCTTTGCCGCTCGATTTACTCATGAATTATTCCACGTTCCTTATTCTGTCATCTCGTCCTGATCGACATCTGGCCAACAAAATTATATTGCCCTTGTCACCCTTTTTCATTCAAACGAATGATGAATGTTGATTTCAGTGTGTTACTTTCACCTGTAACGTCACAATATACCATTAACAACCCCGCAAATCTACGCAGCCAGCGATTTTATGCGAACAAAAAGACTGGCAACTGATTTGACATTAAACGAGCGTTGTTATTAGCTCCTTGTGTTCTCGCATTAAGCGGGACGTTCAAAATAATCACCAAATCAAACCATTTTGAGGCCGTAAGGGCACAATATCGGGGCAATCTAGGTATCATCTTCCTCATCAGGTGACACCTCGCGTTTTGTCAGCACTTTGTCGATTAGGCCGAATTCCATGGCTTCTTGAGCAGTCATGAAGTGATCTCGATCAAGAGTTTTTTCAATCATTTCGTATTCTTGATCGGTATGCTCGACATATACTTCGTTCAAACGCCGTTTCATTTTCACAATATCTTCCGCATGGCGTTCAATATCGCTGACCTGGCCCTGAAAACCACCAGAGGGCTGATGCACCATGATGCGCGCATTAGGCAATGCAAAGCGCATATCCTTGCTGCCAGCACATAACAGCAATGACCCCATCGAAGCTGCCTGCCCCGTACAAAGAGTCGAAATGGCAGGGCGAATGAACTGCATGGTATCATAGATGGCCATACCAGCGGTTACGACACCACCTGGTGAATTGATATACATGGAGATTTCTTTTTTGGGGTTTTCGGCTTCCAGAAACAGCAATTGAGCTGTCACCAGCATTGCCATATTATCTTCCACCGGCCCCGTTAAAAAGATAATACGCTCTTTCAACAGTCTTGAAAAAATATCATATGAACGCTCTCCACGATTGGTCTGCTCGACGACCATGGGAACGAGGGTGTTCATATAGAGATCTACGGGATCACGCATTATGTGTCTCCTTGGAAAACAGTTTAAAACGCTGTTGCGCTTTATTCATCTGACTATGCGAATAAGTCACTCTCATAACCTGAGTAACAGATTCCCTGTTCAGAACAATATGAAATAACGGCCAGCCTGTGACAATCACCAAAAACAGTGACAAGACAAGCGAGTGGTCGCGCTGATGCCATCTATTCGTACAAAGAAATTGGCCATCTTGTTTTCAATCAAGATGGCCAATCATTTCAATCTTCATCATCCTCAGCAACAGCGACAAGCTCCTCACGAGAAACTTTTTTCTCGTCGATCTGCATAAGCTCCAGCAGATAATCAATTACTTTTTCCTCAAGCAAAGGTGCCCTGATTTCAGCAACTGCAGAAGGGTTTTGCTGGTAGAATTCAATTACCTGCTGCTCTTGGCCAGGGAACTGCTTGATGCGTTCGCTAAGAGCGGCAGTGACTTCTTTCTCGCTGATCGTGATCTCATTTTTTTCCGCAATCTGCGAGAGAATAAGACCGAGCCTGACGCGACGCTCGGCAATATCTTGATATTTCTTGCGCGCATCATCTTCTTTATCTTCGCCATCCTCGCCGAAGTTTTTGCCATCATCACCCATTTTACTTGTGACTTGTTCCCATATTCCGTCAAATTCGTTTTCAACAAGTGAGGGCGGCAGCTCAAACTCATGAGCATTGTCAAGCTCATCCATGATCGTTTTTTTCATTTTGTCACGACCATAGCCGTCCTGCTCTCCTTTGATCCCGCCTTCAACAGCAGTGCGCAGGGCTTCAATCGTATCAAACCCGATGGTCTTGGCAAATTCATCATCAGCTTTTGGCATTGATGGCTCACCTACTTCCTTGACGGAGACTTCAAACTGAGCGCTTTTGCCGGCCAGATGTTCGGCATTATAGTCTTCGGGAAAAATCCCCTCGACGGTGATCTCGTCGCCAGCCATTGCGCCAATCAAACCCTCTTCAAAACCGGGAATAAAGCCTTGGCTGCCCAGCACCAGAAACGCATCTTCGGCGGAGCCACCTTCAAAGGTTTCCCCATCCAACTTGCCGACAAAATCAAGGGTAAGCCGATCTTTGTCCTTGGCTTTGCGTGTAACAGCCTCATAGCCGACGCTGTTTTCAAGAATATCTTCGATGCCCGCATCAATTTCTTTGGGATCAATATCAGCGACCAGTTTTTCGACCTTCATCTTGGAAAAGTCTGCCAGATCAAATACCGGTAGAATTTCGTACGTCATCAGGTAAGACAAATCCATCTCGCATGTCAGGATCTGCTCAATTTCCTTGTCATCCTCGGTCATTTTGATCATTGGCTGGAAAGCGGCGCGCTCATCACGTTCTTTTAGAACCGCATCATTTGTTGACGAGACCTCTTTTTGAATAATTTCACCCATCGCCTGCTTGCCGTAAAGGCGACGAAGATAGTCATAAGGTACTTTGCCCGGCCGGAAGCCCTTGAGCTGAACCTTGTCCTTCATTTCTTCAAGCTGCTCTTTCAGCTTTGCTTCAAGATCTTTGGCCGGGATAGTGATTTTCAACTCACGTTTCAAACCATCAGATTGTTTTTCGGTTACCTGCATATGTTCCTACTCTGAAGAGCCCCTGCGCGGGTCTCATTCAATGCCTTCCTGGCTGAATTAATATTGGTGCGGGCGGAGGGACTTGAACCCCCACGGCATAAGCCACCAGATCCTAAATCTGGCGTGTCTACCAATTCCACCACGCCCGCATTCGCCCCTGTCGCCACTTTTTTCTTCTGTAGCTTCAAAAAACCTTGTTCTCTTCCGCCCAGTGATGGTCGGGCTAAGATGTATTTAGACAAGTAAATCAGGACACCCAAAGCGGTGCCCATCAAAGAGTTCAACCTTATAAGCAGAAAAGTTTTGCCTGTTAAGCCCTATTTTTCAAGCATGGCAACGAAGCTGAGATATTTTTGACCGGTGTGCGATCAAAATGAGCGCAAAAAACAGAGTAGAAAAGCAACAGATACACATACCGATCTTTTCGCAGCTAACAATGCAATTAAATTTTTAAGATTATTTTGAGGTTAGAAGCAGAATAAGACTCAAACCGTAAGTTACGGGGAGCAACGCGGCCCAGAAATCAAGATTAATTGTGAAACTCGTACTATAGACGGAAAACCCGAACCAAACAACACCCAAAGAGATTAGAATTTTACTCATAACAACCTCACAAACAGCTGGCTTTTGGTTCCAAAATAGTAATAGAACACACATGATACTCAATTAGAATTAACAGTAGCAATTATCATGCCAGACATAATGCTTCCCATCAAACAATTCCGGTAATCCTCTAAAACACCACATACAATCGCATTCTTGTCTAATTCATCCGAATATGAATATACAAAACCTACAATCAAATAGAACTTCATATGAGAACTATTCGCCGTTACAATACAACCTCTAGCTAAAGATCTCGTTAATTTGAATTGGAAAATCTGTATGGTCGAGCAAGCAGAAAATTCGGTCCTCGCGGCAATTGGTCATACCCCTTTAATCAAATTGAAACGCGCATCGGAACAAACCGGATGCACCATATTAGGCAAAGCCGAGTTCATGAATCCAGGCCAATCGGTCAAGGATCGCGCCGCCTTGTTTATTATCAAGGATGCAATCGCGCGTGGAGAGCTTCGTTCTGGAGGCACTATTGTCGAGGGAACGGCAGGAAATACCGGGATCGGGCTTTCCATTGTCGCAAATGCCCTTGGCTATAAAACAGTAATCGTGATCCCGGAAACCCAGTCCCAGGAAAAAAAGGACGCGCTGCGTCTACAAGGAGTACATCTTATAGAAGTCCCAGTTGCTCCCTATAAAAACCCAAATAATTTTGTGCGCTATTCGGAACGACTGGCAACAGCTCTGGCCAAAACGGAACCAAATGGCGCAATCTGGGCCAACCAATTCGACAATATTGCCAATCGTCAGGCTCATATCGAAACAACAGCTGTTGAGATCTGGGAGCAAACCAGTGGATTGGTTGATGGCTTTATCTGTGCTGTTGGCTCCGGGGGCACGCTAACTGGCGTCTCCATAGGGCTAAAGGACAAAAACCCCAATATTAAGATCGGGCTTGCTGACCCCATGGGAGCAGCACTTTACAGCTATTACACCACGGGGGAGCTGGCCTCGGATGGTTCATCAATCACCGAGGGAATCGGCCAGGCCCGTATAACGGCGAATTTGGAGGGCTTGACCATCGATCACCCCTATCAGATCTCAGACACCAAGGCCCTACCCTTGCTATTTGATCTGGTGGTGGAGGAAGGGCTTTGCCTTGGCGGGTCCAGCGCCATTAATATCGCTGGCGCTATCGCGCTGGCCCGTGATCTTGGCCCGGGCAAAACGATTGTCACTATCCTTGCTGATTATGGCTCACGCTACGGGAGCAAACTGTATAATCCACAATTCCTCAAAGATAAGGAGTTGCCCTGCCCGTCCTGGCTGCTCGATCAGAAAATAGATTTACCAGATGTCATGGAATAATTTCCTATCGCATCGCAAAAAGCCATTTGAACTCGCCAAAAACCACCCTGATGTAAAAAGGCGAAAAAGACGCAATCAAAGTAATTATTTTTGATGACAAAATAATAAAAGTTCTGGTATAGCTTCCCAACTTGCAGCCAATAGCTATTTGATTGCTCATTGGGCAGGTATTATGTTCCCCGGTAGCTCAGTTGGTAGAGCAGTCGGCTGTTAACCGACTTGTCGCAAGTTCGAGTCTTGCCCGGGGAGCCAATCTTTACCGCACGATTTAGCCCTTCGGCACATCAGAATCAACCACTGGCAGATCCGCGATTATCTCTGGTATTTCGTCGAGATTTTCAGGGAGGGTAATAAATTCTGCTGGCATATTTTCAGGTGCCAGCGCGCCAAGCGAAATATATATCTTCATCAATTGCTCCACCTGCATGCCCGGTACAGGAGTAATATTTTCCACCGGCATAAATAATAAATAGCCGGACATAGGAATAGGCGAGGTTGGAAAATAGACCAGCTTGCGCGCGGCCCCATCAAGCTCATAGGTTTGCGGGGATGCGAGTAATGCCAACGTGTCGATGCCCCCAAGGCTGCCAAGACGACAACGCACAACACTCATCCCGGCAAGCTCATTTTCGTTCTGCTCGCCAGAGGCAAACCGAACAATCCTAGCAACAGGCTTGTAGATCGAACGAAAAAATGGCACGCGGTCCATGGCGGCATCAAATGCGCTTTCAATACCCTTGCGTGCTGTGGTCCGCACAAACAGACCCAATATCCAGATCCCTGCAATGGCGACCAGCAATCCAAGGGCAAAAGCCACAACTTCATATTCACGCCCCACCAGCACCTTTCCGCTTTGCAGCAAAAGCTCGCCAAAAAAGGTGCCCGGTCCCAGAGCATCCTTGATCCAACGCACCAACCAGATGATGATAAATATCGTCAGCACTACTGGCAGCAAAAAAAACAACCCCGCCAGAAAGGTTCCCACAACGCTGGTTTGCCAGAAACTGGATATAAATCTGAACATATCACTCCGATCTTGGGTCAGCGCCTATTCGCATCACCAACCACGCATATCCTATCGCGAAAAAGATAGTGAGGGAACCTGTTCTTGTGTATCATATTTATTGGATGATCGGTGCATTGAATGTTCCACTATAAGTGTAGATTTCTCCCCACAGGGGATGTTTGATTGAAAAGCCCATTGTGATTTTTCGATCATACAAGGCTTTTCCAAAGATCGAAGCTCTACCTAAAAGCAATTGCCCTGGTATTGGCACTTGTATCCCTCCGATTTTCAATAAATATCCCGTGCTATCAAAATGGACCGCTCCGCCCGCTTGCGTGATATTCATCTTGATGCCCATGCTTAGCCATTCGCTAGTGCCAATATATTCAATCACTTCGCTTCCCCCGGCATATTCCATGCGGGAACGAAAAAACCCCAGGCTGTATCTTGCCCGGAACAAAAAAGCGTCGATGCCAAAACATACCCAGCTTGCCAGGAAGCGAGCTATTTTGCACCTGCACGGGTATATTATCTTCGCGCAAGAGTACAAGCCCACCCATCAATCGTACAAATCCCAACAACAAGATTGCGGGTCTTGGATAATAGACCGACATCACGCCGTTGAGCTCCAACTGCTCACTGCTGTCTGAGTGCAACCCGTAGTGCGCCCGCACTATTGGGGCTACATGTTGCCAATCATCGCCAAGGGCTTGCTCTAATATTGGCTTTTGTTTGAAATTATCCACGATTAACTCCCCAATTAACTCCAAAGAGCTGAAAGGTCCGGTTTCGCGACCATCAACCAGACCGCTCCGACCAGCGCCAGGAATGCCGGCCAACCCAGCCAGAACCAAAGGCGGGCCTTTTGATGATAAACGGTGGGCAATGGCGTTCCAGTCTCAAGGGCCGCAATAGCCATATCACGCATCTGGATTTGCAAATAGACAACGGGCAACCAGCAGATGCCAGCCAGAATATAAAGGCCAAAGGATACCACCACCCAGGGTTCACTTATCGGCAACCCAAGTTCGCGTAACAGCAGATAGCCGCTAAGAGGCTGATATATCACGGTTGGTGTGGTGAACAGATAATCAGCGAGGACAACATGGCGGGCCGTGACCGCCTGCGTATGAAGGTCCCCTGCCCGATCAGCCATCCATTTGTAAAAGGCACTGCCAAGACCAGTGCCAAACAGTAAAAATGCGCTTAGAATATGGCTCCATTTCAATAGATTATATGCCGTAAAGTCTTCCAGCATGATTTAGTCCTCCAGATTTTGCATGATCAGTATCGCGACAAGGATGGGAATGTTTTTGGCAAGAGGCCCAAAGGGGTCTGACCACATCATGGGCGCGACCCAGCTAAGCGCCAGCGTATAAACGGCAATCAGTCCAATTTGCAGAGCTGCTATCTGCTTGATACGAAACCGCATGAGCAGCGATAGTCCAATAAATATATCCAGAAGCACTGCCCCATAGAAGGCTATTGTTCCCGTCGACCCCGTAAAACCCAGCTTAGCAAGCAATGCAAGGCTTTTCTCAACAGGAAAGAAGAACAAAGACACCACTCCCGCCATGATCCACATAATGGCCAGCGCTATGCGCAGAGTCGGCCCAAGGAAATACAGACTGGCCGCTGATCTCGCCTCTTTGCTAGCCGGGTTTTGAGCCAGAAATTGCGATAGCCCAATTGGTGTAAAGCCAAGCTTTGATGGACAATCGTCACCCACAAATTCTCGCGCTCCTTTCAGCATTGTCACGGCCTGTCGATTAATCGGCATATCGGCGAACAGCGCCCCCCCTCCGGCCAGCGCCCCTGCGAGGCCATAAGGAATTTTAAGCGGACGGTGTTTTGCGTGCCCCAGCCAGTTTGTCAGAGCCTGCAAATAGCTTTTCAGCGTGACGCACTCGGCACCAACCAGATTGATACGATGTCCTGTCGCCTGCGGGCATTGGATCGAGGCTAATACAGCTCTGGTCACATCCTCAATCGCCACTGGCTGCAGTGGCTGCCCCCCGTTACCAATAACCGGCGTAACTGGCAAGGAAGCCAATGCCTTAAAAAAGCGCCAACTTTCGCCGCTCCCACCGATGATCAATGATGGGCGCAATACCACCCATTCCACCTCCAGCGTTGCAAGCGTATCATCCGCCCGCTGCTTGGATAAATGATAAGGGCCGGTAGCACTTTCATCTGTACCCAGAGCAGAGATCTGAATGATCCGCTTCACACCCGCTGTTTTACTCGCGGCAAACAACGCCCTTGGAGCTTTGTCATGCAAGGCCTCAAAACTTTGTCTACGCGTTGGCTTAAAAATCCCAACAGCATTGATGACGAGGTCAACATTTTCAACCACATCACTCCAGTCGTCAGGACGGTGAGCAGTTGCAAAATCAATAATCCGCCAGTCGTGACCATCTGCTCCCGTATGGGGCGTTCTTGATGTAAGAACTAGACTGTGTTCTTCGCTGGCCAGCGCTTGTACGATATGTTGACCTATAAAGCCTGTCGCCCCTGTTACCAATATCCTCATTTTACTGTCCCTTTTACCAAAACGTGGGCGCGCTTGCATTTAGTTCGGCATCAAGTTGTTTGAAAGGCGTGCACCCTATGACGCGGGCAATCTCCAAAAGCGCGATGATCAAGCAAACCAGAGCGAACAATAAGGACCTTGAGAATGCAACTTCCGTGGGTAGCGCATGGTTTGAAAAAGCTGCCATAAACAGCACACCAAGCGCTGGCGCCAATACCATCATCACCATTGAATAAGCCGTCCGGAAGGTAGCGCTGAGTCCAGTGCGGCAAGCATCCCCCAAGGTCCCATTTAAAGGTTTCGTCAATAGCAATGCAAACAAAGCAACTGTTCCGCAGGCCGCAATGCCGCTAGTCAAAAGAGTTGCCGTCATATCAATATTCATTTCATAATATTCGTTGTTTCTGTAATAACAGAAATGATTACTTAGTAAAATTACCGACCAATTAGCCGGATGATTTTACTGCCCATATTGACCATTTTCATTAAGGTCTCATTGGGAACTTTCTTTACATCTTCATACCAGTCCGACATTTGATCGACAAAGGTAAGCATATCGCCGATCTGTTGTTTGACATGGGGATCCGTCTGCTTTTCGCGTGCCGCCTCTTCCGAAAGATCACGCAAGATCGATAAGGTTGGGTCGATTTCGCGTTGTTTGCGGCTTTCAACAATGACGTTAAACGTCTCTTGAACATCTTTTAGCGCTCTAAAATGATCGCGCCGGTCGCCAATCACATGAGCTTTGTGAACCAGCCCAAGACCTTGCAATTCCTTCAAGCTATTGGAGACATTGGAGCGCGCAATATTGAGCTCTTCGCAAATCTGCTCTGCGGTCATCGGTTTGCGTGCCAGATACAGCAATCCATGTATCTGCGACACGGAGCGATTAACGCCCCAACGGCTACCCATCTCCCCCCAATGCAACACAAATTTTTCAACAATCGGTGTCATAATACCTGCTCCAAATATTTTATATTATACATACATTTCTGTAATAACAGAAATTACTATAGTTTCATTCGGTTGGCAACCCTCGGATTTTCACACCCACTGAAAGAGTACCCGTTTCAAGTCTCAAACGTAACATCTGCTTACTGATGGAGTATGGTTTAATTAGCCGGTCTGGTGATCGCTTCAAGGGCTAAAGCAGATGCAACTTGTCGATCCGGCGCATCAATTTGAGGTCGGCGTCGGACACGGAACGGTGCTTGTGATAGAGGCTGCCCCGGCAAATGCCGAGCGCTTTGGCTTGATGGTTGAGCGGTAATTTGTGGTTGCGATCAATTATTTCTTTGCGCTCGGCAATCCCGCTTTGGTGAGCGCCGTTTCTAAAAAATCATTTTCCAGTATCAATTCGCCGATCTTGGCGTGCAGGGTTTTGACGTCAATGGTGGGCTCAGGCTTCTGCTTGATCTGGTTGTAATGAACATCAAATTGCTGCGCCAATTCACTCAAGGTCTTTTCACCCTTGATCACTTTAAGCGGGACTTTGGATTTGGAAGCCGGGGTGTGATTTCTGCGTACTCGTCTCGTCACAAAGGGGCTCCTGTTTTCGGCAATCATGCCGGTTTACAGTCCATAAATACACTTATAGGAACTGTGCAGATTTCCCGAGCCAGTTTTCTGGAGGACATCTTGGATTGGTGCGACCTCCTGGTCCAGCCATCGCTGAGTAGCTTTGTTACGTTCTTGTAAAGCACGTAGGTCAGCGCGCGCAACTCCGCCACCACAAGCATAACCACCACATCCCGCAAATGGTGCCGGGGCCATGTCGCGCTCATCTTCGTGTTGAATAAACTGGTAGCACAAAAAGCCGGACCTGTTCAAAAAAGTGTATATGATCTCTCGGGGCTCGACATCCATTTAATGTTTGACGAACCCTCAACCTAATTGCTGTTCTCTCGATTTTGGCGAGTTTGTTCGAGTTTTCTGCCTCGGCCATTCCATTTGAGGGTTATATTGCGACGCCAGCGTCGCACGGATGGCAGGTCATGGGACAGGACCAGCAAGCCAAGCGGAATCATCCAGAAGCCCAGAATGGGTAGAAAACCCAATATACCACCGATGATCAAAAGTAGGCCTACGGTCATGCGGGCTATCTGTGATTTTGGTAATTTGAACTCCTTGCTACCAATGCGGATTTTGGGGCTCATGCGATCGATCCTTCCTGATCAACTTTCACGATTTAATTCTCGCATCATAGACATGAATATGGTCTTTAACAGGAAAACTATTGATTAGAGTGAGGTGCGCTGCCCATTCATTGATAAAGTCAGAAAGCCAAACTATTGAAAACCCCCACCAAGCTGTGCCATTTGGGACGTCATGAAAAACAACAGGGCGGGTTCGTTAATCCACCGGCCTATCGTGGTTCGACTATGTTGTTTTCTTCGCTCAAAGAACTCTACAACCCTCCAAAGGGATATGGTTATGGTCGTGGCGGATCACCGGCACAAGATGCGCTGTCTGAAATTATGTGTGAGCTTGAGCAAGGCAGCTATTGCAAGTTGACGTCTTGTGGGCTGTTGGCAATCACTGGCACACTGCTGTCTCTTGTGAAGGCAGGGGATCATATTCTGGTACCAGATTGCGTATTTTTCCCCACGCGCCATTTTTGCGACCTGACGCTAAAGGTGTTGGGCATTGAGATTACTTATTATGACCCCCTTATTGGAGCGGGCATTGGCGCACTTATTCGCCCCGAGACAACTGTGATTTATACCGAGTCACCCGGTTCTGATACGTTTGATATTCAAAATATCCCTGCTATTGCCGCCGAGGCACAAAAACACAATATTTTCGTGATGATGGATAATACTTGGGCCACGCCGCTGTATTACAAGCCTCTGACACAAGGGGTTGATATATCTATTCACTCGGCCACGAAATATATCACAGGTCATTCTGACGCGTTGCTGGGTATTGTGGTTGCCAATGAGCGGGGTGCCAAAAAATTGAAGCGCGCACAAAGTTCCATGGGATTATGCCCAGGCTCGGAAGAGGTGTTTTCGGCTCTCAAGGGTTTGCGGACTCTGGAGCTTCGCTTGCACCAGCATCAAAAAACTGCATTGCAGCTGGCTACGTGGCTGGAAACGCGCGATGAGGTAGATGAGGTCTTTCACCCTGCACTGCCATCATTTGCCGGGCATGACCTCTGGAAGAGGGATTTTACGGGATCTTCGGGGCTATTTTCTATTGTTCTCAAACGATGTTCTGACGAGGCGCTGGCAGCGATGGTGGATCATCTCAAATTGTTTGGTATTGGCTGGTCGTGGGGAGGCTATGAAAGTCTGATCGTACTGTTAAACGCCAAGGGTGCTCGCACAGCCACCAACTGGCAACCCAATGGACCGTTTCTTCGTATTCATGCAGGGCTTGAAGATGCTGAGGATTTGAAAAATGACCTAACAAAAGGGTTTGTCAGACTAAACGCGTCTTAGCTACCAGCGATATTCTATTTTGTCGCCATAGATATCGTCATCGTCATCGCCGTTACTCTCGCGCTCGAAAGGTGCTGGGCCTGAGCGGGTCGGGAGAAAAATCAAGATGAAGACCAACGGGGGCAAGAACATGCACATGATCCCCCACAGGAGCCAGGTACGGTTCTTTCTATGGGCGAGTGCCGTGGCAATTGTTGCGCTTATCAGAGAGACAACCAGAATTATGGTGAAAATCGCTAGTGTCATTTTGTTCGATTATATCCTTGCTTGCGAGTTTAGCTGAACTGTATAGTTGGTTTTTTTCTAGCGATAATCAAGACCAAAGTCGAAAATCGGAGCTGAATGGGTGAGCGCTCCAACGGAGATCAGGTCGACCCCCGTTTGAGCAATTTTTTTCACTGTTTGTAAATTGATGCCACCAGAAGCCTCCGTAATAGCGCGACCATCGACGAGTGCTACAGCTTTTTCGAGTTGAGCTGGTTTCATATTGTCGAGCAAAACGGCATCAACCTTGTAGTTCATGACGGTTTCTAGCTGCGCTAATGTATCAACTTCAATCTCAATGCGGACCATGTGACTGGCCAGTTTTTTTACCCGTTCCAACACCTGTTTGATGCCCCCGGCGCTGGCAATGTGATTGTCTTTAATGAGCACCGCCTGATCAAGCCCATAGCGATGGTTCCGGCCACCACCGGCGCGCACAGCATATTTTTGAAAAGCCCTCAGACCGGGCAAGGTCTTGCGCGTGCAGCATATGGCGGCATTTGTTCCTTTGGTTTGTTGAACAAATTTTTGGGTCAGACTGGCCACACCGCTAAGGTGGCACAAGTAATTAAGCGCCACTCGTTCTGCGGCAAGAGTAGCCCGACTATTGCCCTTGATAGCAAGCACCACATCTCCTGCTTTCACCTTGTCGCCATCGCTCATTTTCTTAGCCAGTTTGATCTTCGGATCGAGCGCTTTGAAGGTGGCTAGAGCCAAAGGCATGCCTGCAACGGTGCCCGCTTCTCTGGCAGTAATGCTACAGGATATGATTTCATCAGCCTTGAGGACAGCGTTACCGGTAATATCACCGGCCAGTCCAAGATCTTCTTGCAGGGAAGATACAATGGCGTTCTGCACGAGGTGATGGGGAAATGTAGCTTCAATCATTGAGCCTGACCTTTATCAGAATTCAAAATGTTACACGCAGTCTGCTCCGCCTGCTCAAGAGAAATAAATGATCGGTGCGCCCACTTTATGTCTGTTTGGTCATAGTCGGTGCGGTAATGCCCGCCTCGGCTTTCTTTGCGCATAAAAGCGCTAATTGTGATGATCCGCGCAGTGGTCAGCATATTTGACAAGGTCAGGTGATCTTGATGTTTATCGGCCATTTGTGTGAGCCGCTCCAGGGCATTTCTGAGTCCCTTGGCATTGCGTTCAATCCCCACATATCGATCCATCAGCTCACGCATTTCCTTGATGTCTTTACGGTGGGTACTCAAGATGACTGTCTCGATAGTCTCCTCTATCTCGATTTTCATTTTTTTGTTTTGTTTTGATGAGGTTGAAAAAAGTGAGTTTTTGCCCAGGTCTTCCGCCACACGGCCAGCAAACACGACTGCTTCCAGGAGCGAGTTCGAGGCCAGCCGGTTGGCGCCGTGTGCGCCCGTTGAGGCGACTTCGCCACATGCCCAAAGGCCATTGAGTGTTGTCCGGCCATAGGCATCCGTGTGAATTCCTCCCATATGGAAGTGAGCTGCTGGTGCAACGGGAATAGGCTGTGTGATGGGATCTATGCCAGCGTCGTGACATTTTTTATAGACCGAGGGGAACAGCTCTTGAAAATCAGCCCCGATGACTTCGCGGCAATCAAGAAATGCACCTCGCCCCTCTCTGTTCTCGTGAAATACTGCTCGCGCCACAATATCGCGTGGTGCCAGCTCCCCGTCATCATGCAGCGGTGCCATGAACCGCGTACCGTTCTTGTTAATAAGGGTGGCACCATCTCCGCGCAGGGCTTCTGTCGCGAGGGGTGCTGGATCCGCATTGGCATTGATTGCAGTTGGGTGGAATTGTACAAACTCAGTGTCTGCTAGTATTGCGCCAGCTTTGGCTGCCATCGCGAGGGCTTCTCCGTTGGCCTGTTCGGGATTGGTTGTAATCTTGTAAAGAGCGCCGACGCCGCCTGCTGCCAGAACCACATTGCGAGAGCGCAAAAACAGATGTTGACCTTTGCCCGCCCAACAATGAACTCCCGTTATCGCATTTTTTTTTGTCGCCAGTTTTTTAGCGGTATATCCCTCGATTACCTGGATATTTGGTTTGGTGCGTACTGCAGAAATCAGTGCTTTCATGATGGCCCAGCCAGCTTTGTCGCCTTTTACGCGGACAACCCGACGGGCACTATGGGCGGCTTCACGAGATAGAAGCAGATCGCCTTCCAGATTGCGATCAAAAGGCGTGCCATATGAGAGAAGGTCTTGAACCCTCAAAGCGGCCTGGCTTGTCAAAATATGGGCGATATGTGCGTTGACGATACCTGCCCCCGCCGCAATGGTGTCCATCGCATGTGCGAAAGCGGTGTCACCCTTTTCGATGGCCGCCGCAATGCCGCCTTGAGCCCAGCTACTCGACGCTCCTTTGCCAAGGGGGGCTGAGGTTACGATGGTCACAGGGGCCGGAGACAGCTTAAGGGCTACGAATAGTCCAGCCAGGCCAGCCCCGACGATGACGATTTCATTCTGTTGCCAGTTTGAACTCACCGTTTAGCGCCTCTCAATTGTTGAGATTGATCATGCGCTCAATTGGCTTGCGAGCAGCAGCTGCAATTTCGGGGTCAACACAGACCTCGTCCTTGAGTTCAAGAAGTGTATCCAGAATAACCGGCAAGGTAATGCGTTTCATGTGCGGACACAGATTGCACGGCCGGATGAACTGCACATCGGGATTTTCAACGGCGATATTATCGCTCATGGAACATTCCGTCACCAGCATGACTTTATCGGGCTGGTTGTCTTGCACCCAATCGATCATGCCGGCGGTCGATCCGGAAAAATCAGCTTCTTCGAGAACATCTGGGGGACATTCAGGATGTGCGATGATTTTCATATCCGGTTCTGCATTGCGGAACGAGCGCATTTGAGGACCAGAGAAACGCTCATGCACCTCACAATGCCCTGCCCATGTCAGAACTTTGACGTCCGTCTGTTTGGCGACGTTTTGGGCAAGAAACTCGTCAGGGATCAACAAAACCTCAGAACTGTTGTGCTCGTTGGCCATCGCCTCGACGACCTGTACAGCATTGGCTGACGTGCAAGTGATATCACATTGTGCTTTCACATTAGCTGAGGTGTTGATGTAGGTGACAATGGGCACACCTGGGTGTTTCTTACGCAGGTTTTTAACATCTTGCGCCGTAATGCTGTCCGCTAGTGAACAACCCGCGCGCTGATCAGGTATCAGAACCATCTTGCTGGGATTTAGAATTTTAGAGGTTTCGGCCATGAAATGGACGCCTGCCTGTATAATCACATCAGCATCAGACTTGGCAGCTTCACGCGCCAAAGCCAAGCTGTCTCCAGCGAAATCCGCTACGCCATGAAAGATTTCAGGGGTCATATAATTGTGCGCAAGCAATACCGCGTTGCGCTGAATTTTAAGCTCATTTATGCCTTTGATATAGGGAGCATGAACGCGCCATTCCTGAGGTGTAATGACCTCTTTTAGCTTTTCATACAGCTCAGCCATTTCCGCTTCTATAGCAGGCGTAAATTCAAGAGATGGCTTTGTCAGGGGTGCGGGTTTGGCGTTGCCACAGCTATTTGCACTGTTATCAGTATTCTGTGTTTCCAGACTATTCATATAGGCCATGTTACATCATCCTTCATTTAGAATGCACCATTGCATGACAACTTGTTTGGCACTTTGTCGATCGAACTTACAGTAATGCTCAATGTGAGCATAAATAAGACCTTAAAATAACCGGCGCAATAACCGGTCTATTTTGATTATCATTACTCTTATTCGACGTCTATGGCAATAGTTCAGCTCAAGACGAGAATAAGATAGGCATTTTCGATGCACATTCTGGTGAACAAGACCAGTGATTCCGGAGCAAAAAGACCACCCATTCCGATCCAATCCGACCACCTAATCGGGAGCATCCCGACCACCTTGAAAAATAGGTTGTGAACGGACGGAAATAGCGTCGCCGGGGAATCGAAACGAGACCTATTCTCTCACCTTTTGAAAAGGAGGTGGGGGGATGGCCAACGAGAGATTGCCCATGCAGAAAATCAGGGATGTGCTGCGGCTGGATTTTGACGGTCTGTCGCGGCGTAAGATTGCTCTGTTATTGCAGGTCGGGCGCACGACTGGCAGGCCCCACGCCAACGGCGCTGAAGGTTGTGTAACGTGGAGTGCCTAGCATGTTCGTCGTCACAAACATGCCAGGCTGGATAGTTCCTGAAATCCATCAAGGCCCTCCAGATTGTTCTGGAAGGCCCCGATATTATCTATTTTCTGGCAATTGCTTCTATTCCACAATATGCAGCTTTGCATCAACACCGTCTTTCTCGCGTTTTGCCATCAGTTTGTTGAGTGCGCTGATATAAGCCTTTGCTGAGGCGACCATCGTATCCTGATCGGCGCTACGCCCGGTTACGATCCTTCCATCCTCTGACAAGCGGACCATGACTTCGGCCTGTGCATCCGTGCCAGCTGTCACGGCGCTTACCTCATAGAGGGCCAAATGGCCGTTGTGATTGACGATTTCCTTGATCGCATTGAAAATACTGTCGACCGGCCCCTCACCCGTTGCTTCCCGGGTTTCATGATGACCTTCAACTTCAAGCGTGATGGTAGCTTTTTGTGGACCACCCGTCCCCGCTATCACCGTCAGCGCCACGACCTTGATATTCTCATTGGCTTTGGACACCTGATCATCAACCAGTGCCTCTATATCTTCGTCAAAGACATGCTTTTTGTGATCAGCGAGATTTTTAAAACGCTTAAAGGCATCCTGAAAATCATTATCTGGCAACTCGTAGCCCAGATCTTTGAGCTTTTCCTCAAAGGCATGGCGACCGGAATGTTTGCCCATCACCAACGAGCTTTCTTTCAGGCCAATGCTATCTGGCGTCATGATCTCATAGGTCTGAGTGTTTTTGAGCATGCCGTCCTGATGGATACCACTTTCATGGGCAAAAGCATTTTTCCCCACGATGGCCTTGTTAGGCTGCACAGGAAACGCAGTTACCGCCGACACCAGTTTTGAAGCGCGTGTAATAAAGGTTGGATCAATATTGGTCCAGAACGGCAAGACGTCATTGCGCGTATTAATGGCCATGACAATTTCTTCAAGCGCAGCATTACCTGCACGCTCCCCCAGACCATTAATAGTACATTCTACCTGGCGCGCACCTGCTCTGACACCGGCCAGAGAGTTAGCAACAGCCATGCCCAGATCATTGTGGCAATGGGTGGAAAAAATTACATTGTCAGCACCGTCAACACGCTCATGCAGCATCTTGATCAGTGCGAACATTTCTTCAGGCACCGTATAGCCAACAGTGTCGGGAATATTGATGGTTCCAGCACCCGCTTTGATCGCCGCTTCCACGCAGCGACACAAAAAATCGTGCTCTGTGCGGGTCGCATCTTCTGCCGACCATTCCACATTATCGGTATAGGTACGCGCGTGTGTAACGCTGCTGGTGACCATTTCAAGTACGTCATCAGCATGCATTTGCAGCTTGTATTTCATATGCACGGGTGAGGTGGAGATAAACGTATGGACACGGGGATTGACCGCATCACGCAGAGCGTGACCAGCGCGATCAATATCTTTGATCGAAGCTCGGGCCAATCCACAAACCGAAGCGGATTTGACTGTTTTTGCCACCTGTCGTACAGATTCAAAATCACCAGGTGAGGCAATCGGGAAGCCGGCCTCGATTATATCCACGCCCATTTGATCGAGAATTTCGGCGACCTGGATCTTTTCTTCCAAAGACATGGAAGCACCAGGCGATTGCTCGCCATCGCGCAAGGTCGTGTCGAAAATGATTACATGATCAGCATCAATCTTGTCAGTTTTGACAGGTTTGACAGGTTTGATATCGGTGTTGTTTTGTCCCATAAGAAGTAGTCCTTGTTCACGGCCTCGTATAATTATACGTCGGCGCGTTAATTTCGCAATGTCTATGAAGATTTACCCCTAAAGCATGCGCCCGCAAACGGACCGCCCCTGCTTAGGGGATCATAAGGCGTAGGACCAGGGAGAGTGTGTTCCCAACAGCTTCAGGAGCTAATAACAGGCCAGTGAGCAACAGCAAAAAGAGCGCAGAAGCACCTTCTTCCAGCAATGTGCTGAATCGAGTTGTCTCAATAGACCCTGTATTTCGATTGCTCATTTATTTCGCCATGATCGCCAGTTAACAAAAAACTTTTTCCAGATACTTCTATTTGACCGCAATTTTATTAAACTCTCGTAAATCATACTAACTGAATAGAGTTTATACTTAACAATTCGTTTAGACAACAATCCATGCTCTATTGCAAGGCCTGTTAGCAAATAGCATATATCCAACCCGTTCCAACATTGCAAGCTTTAGGCAAGCAAGGGCCAATAGAGGGATGCAAACAGCATGAGGACAATGGTCGACATGACGACCATGCGAATGCCCACAAGCAAGAAATCCGTGGTTTTCAAATATCCCGATGAATATACAATGGTACAGGCCGGAGTGCCGATCACAGTCAGATAAGCAAAGGCGGACGAAACGGCGGTTATAAAACCAAGAATGATCGGGCTTTCACCAGCAGATTGGGCTAGTTGCAAAACAATCGGCCCCAGAACAGCAACAGCCGCACCGTTCGACATTGTATTGGTCACGGCCGTGGTCAGCGCCGATAAAGCCACCCAGAGCGGAATCCCCTGATCGACGCCAATCGGTGTCAGCATATCCTTGAAACTTGTAGCGATCCAGGTAGCAGCACCGGTGTCTTTCATTTGCACACCAAGAGAAATAGCAGCAGCGTAAAGCAACACGACCCCCCAGTTAACGCCATTATTGACATCATTCCAATGCACCAGGCCAATGATCAAGAAGGCAGCAGCGCCAGCGATAGCAACTGTCCCAAGTCCGATGGTGTCCGAAAACAGTATCCAGCCAAGGAAGGTCAGAAAGAACACTCCAATGGCGACCCAGTCACCCTGTTTCATGGGACCTTCATCAACAATCTGCTGGCGAAGTTTTACGACGGCGCGCGACAGATTGGAATATTCAGGTTTGAATGTATAGAGCAGAATCATCGTCACAAACGGCAATTGCGCCAGGAAGACGGGATAGCAATAGATGATCCAGGTAATGTAATCGATGATATATTTCTGTGTTTCGGGATTGGTTGGGTCGAAGAAAAACTCTTTCCAATAGCCAATCATGATGGCGTTACGAGCCCCACCAGAGGGCGTACCAATTCCAGCGACAGAACAACCATAAGAGATAGAAAACAACAGCACAGCAGCTAGATTGCGTACCGCTTTTGGATCATCAGACGTGAGTGTAATAAGGGTAATTGCGACTGGCAGCATCATGGCTGCAACGGTATGTTCGCCAATGACCGAAGCTAAAATGCCAGAGACCACTGAAATACCAACGGCGATATTAGCGGTTTTGGTACCCGTGACCTTAACGATCAAAAACGCAATACGCTTGTCGAGCTTTTGTTTTACAACGGCAACAGCCAGCATCAAGGAACCCAAAATAAACAACACACTATCGCTCATTAAAGACTTCGCGACTTTTGTTGAATCAGTCCCCAACAACAAGACCTGCCCAACAATAATAAGAAGGGCAACTGTTGGGAGTGGGACAGGTTCGGTGACAAACAAAATAACCGCCATAACAGACATGGCCATGACGATTTGACCGTCAGCAGAGAGCCCGGAAACCTGTGGCATGCTTATGATGATCGCACCAACAATCATTGAAATGAAAAACCAGCGTTTTTCACGAAAGAAAAAACCAAGACTGCGCAGGGCCGGAAGGCGACCGACATAGTTACGCGTTCCCCTGCCCATGAAGCCAACATTATGTGCAGCGTGCTTGGCAACTTCGGCGGCTTCGTGCGCTAGATGTTTGGCCTCGGTGTTTGCCCGCTTGGCAATATCCTTGACGCTCTTTTTTATTTTGTCGGAACCTTTTGACATGTACCGCTGTACTTCCGTAATAGCAAGATGGCAAAACACCTGAATTCAAACTGAATTCCAGAGATCTATCTCGATTTTGATTGTTTTTTTGACCTGTTTAGCACACTAAAGCCAAGAGAACAGAGGCCAAAACCGCACAGGCAATGTGGAAGACAATCTTAGAACAATATATTCGACCCAAAGGCAAATATATTCCGCTACTTGGTCGGTATGATTATTGAGGGAATCATGGGTCACAATAAAAAAGTACATATAGTTGGGGCGGGACTTGCTGGTTCCGAAGCAGCCTGGCAACTGGCAAATGCCGGTGTCAGCGTTGCGCTACATGAAATGCGGCCGGTTATAACGACAAAGGCTCATCAAGGAGATGGTTGCGCAGAACTTGTTTGCTCCAATTCTTTTCGTTCAGATGATCATAATCAAAACGCTGTTGGTGTCATTCATCAAGAAATGCGGCTTGCCGGCTCCTTGATTATGGAAGCGGCAGATGCCACAAAACTCCCTGCAGGCGGTGCTTTGGCGGTCGATAGAGAGCAATTCTCTCAATATGTAAGTGACAAGCTGGCAGCTCACAATTTGATTGATCTCCGGCGCAACGAAACATCCAAAATTCCTGTAGAGGATGCTTCCTCAACCATCATCGCCAGCGGCCCTTTAACCTCAGACAAGCTTGGCACGGCAATAGGTGAACTGACCGGTAGGGATGAATTAGCTTTTTTTGATGCCATTGCTCCCATCATCCACAAAGAAAGTATCGATTTTGATAAAGTCTGGTTCCAGTCGCGGTATGATAAGAAGGGCCCTGGAGGTACAGGAGCCGATTACATCAATTGTGCTCTTGATAAAGAACAATATGAATCATTTGTCACTGATCTGGTTAAAGGAGAAAAAGCCGATTTTAAGGAATGGGAAAAAAGCACGCCCTATTTTGAGGGTTGTTTGCCAATCGAAGTGATGGCCGAACGCGGCTCTGAAACACTACGTTTTGGTCCCATGAAGCCTGTTGGACTGACCAACCCCCATGATCCGGATGTCAAACCATATGCGATCATTCAGCTCCGCCAGGACAACGCACTTGGCTCGCTTTGGAATATGGTCGGCTTCCAGACCAAGCTGGTCTATAGCGAACAAACCCGTATCTTCCGTAAAATTCCAGGCTTGGAGAACGCTGTGTTCGCGCGTCTTGGCGGGCTACACAGAAATACCTTCCTGAACAGTCCCAAATTGCTTGATCAATCACTGCGACTGATTGTCGAACCGCGCATTCGTTTCGCAGGTCAGATCACCGGCGTTGAGGGGTATGTTGAATCAGCCGCTATGGGCCTGCTTGCCGGACGCTTTGCGGCCCGAGACGTGCTAAAAGGCGAGGAAGACAGTCCTCTGCGCCCTCCTCCAAAAACCAGCGCCCACGGCGCTCTAATAGAGCATATCACTGGTGGCCATCTCATCGAAAAACAAAGTTTTCAACCAATGAACATTAATTTCGGTTTATTCCCGGCAGTTGAAATCCCCACGCATGATAAGAACGGAAATAAATTAAAGGGAAAACAAAAGAGTATCGCCCGCAAGCAGGCGAACAGCCAACGAGCCCTAAAAGATTTTGCTCAGTGGCTAACGCTTTGACCCCTCATCACTATTCGTCATATTTGCGAAGTATTTTACGCGCCTTTTTTACAACGGCATCAGCGATCGCGGCGTGCCCTTCTGCGGTTGGATGAAAGGAACCCGAATAGGTGCCCGCCATCACGACCTGGAACCATTTTGTCCGTTTGTGTCGCATTAATCGATTTGAAACAGCCCCGCTGGTATGAAAATGACCGGTCATATAAGCGTCATTAGGTGTGCGGAACCAGCGCTGGCGACTGATATAGGGAAAAAATTCGCTTGGCTGGTAGCTTGACCACTGCTTATCAGCATACCGAGGCAAGTCCAGTTGTTCAGCAATCAAATCTGGGTCTTCTGGACTAACCGCGCAAAAACCGTGAGAAGCGAACTGATCACGGTGTTCATCGACAAATGTCCAGCCATGCGCACGCGAGGATAATTTCATCAAATCAAACAACTCATCTGCAAATAGGGAGGCTTCCTTCAGTTTCTCATTTTCGACCGAGAAATCTGGGTAAAGGGACATACCCGCATTGCCTGAAGGGCAAAGGCTCTGACCATCCTCAGTACGTTCCATGCGTGGATAGGCCGACAGAATAATCCGGTCAGATTGTTTCCACGGAATTTTCAACATATAGTGAAAAGCCTTGTTGAGGGCCTCGTAACGGGTTTTGAGAACCCCCAGAGCTTTCCTTGCTTCCTTTGCACCATAAACGCTGCCAACCCAGCCACCGATATCTTTCAGCAGGCTTTTATCCTGCATGATCGCATTTGCGACAAGGCTGGAAAATCCAACATCATTGCCGCCAATCGAAACCAGCAACAGATCTATCTTGCGGCGTGGTTTGTAGCATTTGTTGAGCACCATATTTTCAAGTTCGGGCAGCTTGCCAAGCTGAGTATAGCCCGAAGTGTAGTCCTTGGGCGTGCTGTTGCCCTTGCCACATAGTTCTTCGGAGACATAGCTCAATTGCGGAAGCCGGGGCGGATGCTTATCCCATTCATTGCCTTTGTATCGCAAAAACAGGCCAACAGTTATTTCTGATCCCGAACAGGCAAATCCTGCAAATGTGACGGCGCGGTGGGGATCTTCAATGGAGAGCTGTAAGGCTGTGCGCAGTTGATAGGAATATAGCGAGCGATGACATGCGCGGCTTTGCCATCTGGCAGCTTCACGCAAAAAGGCAGCATCCCCCACTTCTTTCCAATCCCCCCGCCTTGTGGGATAACCTTTCATGGGGCGCTTGTTTGGATCAAGGCCATAATCAGCTGAATGGTCATCTGTAAATTTTACAGGATCATCTGGATTGCCTTCTCCAGAGGCAAAACTGTCCCCTACTCCAACGATAAAGATATCGTTGACCCGAATATGCGTATTGGCTTTTTTGTTTCCGTTGATAGAGACACTAAGGCGTCCGCCTTTGGGAAAGGGAATGTCAAATCCGACTTCGTCACCGCACAAAGATGCCTGGCGATATGTAGCGCGACGCCCTGATCCTTTGTTGTTCGCAACAAAGGCCCATTCACATCGATCAGCAGGCTTAAAAGTACCCGCATAGCGGACCAGCACCTTGTGCTCATTAGGATTGATGTAATCTATCCCCTTGCCACGACAAAAGCGATATCTGTTATGGGTATTATCCCAGCAAGTCTGGGTAAAAACATCTTCCGCCCAACCACGTTGGTTATTATCTGCCAGCTTGCGTTCCATAGATAATACGGGATTTTTCTTCTCTTCATCGCTTAAAGAACGATAGAGATCAACGTGCGCATTGCTGTGTTCTGGATTGAGAAACAGGCGAAAAGGGTTTTCAACCCGCCATTCGATGACGCCTTCAGCCTTGGCCAAAGATACTCCCTGGCTGGCAATGAGGATCATCAATGAAGCAGTGATCTGCTTGAACGTGCGCAATCTCATATATTCAATCCGGTACGTAATGGCAGCAAAATACGCGCTGCACGAGAATTATCGAAAACCCTTGCGGGCTGCCCGCCACAATATCCATGCTTTACGCGCAGGATGCAGATCAATTGACTGGGTCAGAGCTTTGTCTGACCTCTGAAATAGGTCCAAATATGGCGCTACAAGGGCAAGTGGTAATATCGCGGCTCTCAATGAGGGATCAAGTGCCGATAAATCAGCCCTTATAGAAGTAAACGCGTCTTGGGTTTGGTCGTAAAACATCGCCATATCGCGCTTATTGTTTTGAAACTGGCGTTTTTCAGTGGCCAACAGCGAGGCACCACCATAAGCCAACCCACATTGCTGAAAAAAACGCGTGTTCACGAGAGCATCAGACGTCGACAAATAGGTCCAATAAAGGTCAAACAGAACAACTTGCTGTTCACAATTGTCGTAAAATAACTTGGCAAGCGAAAAATCTTCATCCTGTCTTTTCTCAAAAGCACAAATCATATTTTCAAGCTTATTAAACAAAACTGTTTGCTCGGAGAAATGCTCAATTAATATGCTTGCAAGCTTATGGCCCGCACCGCTCGTCTCAAACAGTGCCTCTCTCCAGAATTGGGTTCTGATACGTCTAAGCAAAGGATCACTGGTCTGATAACGTATTTTGCCGAGTTCCATATCAAGTGCACAAAGCAAATGCATGCCACGGCGCTTGCCAGCAGGTACAAAACGCGCACTAATTGCGCGGTCAAAGTCAATTTGCAAGAAATGCTGTGTTGTATAGATGTCATTCATTGAAGGATCAAATAGCGATCAGTGCAGCAGCAACACGCCGGTCTTCAGAAACCAACACATTAAATGTCCGACAGGCCGCTCCGGTATCCATGACTTCCAAGGCAATGTTTTTCTCAATGAACAGCTTGCGCAGCTCGCCTGACGGAAAATGCTGTTTCAAGCCAGTGCCAAGCAATAGAATTTCTATATTATTTTGCGGTTTTAAAATGGGGGCAAACAAATCTGCGTTAAAGTCTTCTGCCTGATCAGCCGCAAAGGACACCACACCGGTTGGCAGAATGAGGATCGATCCCTCTAGACGGCCATCACTCAACCGGAAACCCTTGTTTCCATAAGCCTCGATAAGGCGTTGACCGGTAAATCTGATATCTTGCAATTCCATAGTGTTGTCCAGATCGATTCACCTGCCCGGAAATGGTGTCTAATTGGCGCCAGCACCAGTTTTTTGAGTCGCATTGCCGCTCCAGTCGCGGGTAATATCGAGCGCCTGAAGGATCGGAGACGCGATAAAGATAGAGGAATAAGTACCAATAACCACACCCCAGATCATCGCAAAGGTAAACCCGCGGATCACTTCGCCGCCAAACACATAAAGGGCACCCAAAGCCAGCAAGGTGGTGACAGAGGTCAAAATTGTACGCGACAATGTCTGATTGAGCGAAACATCGAGAAGCTCTATCAGCGGCATCTTTTTAAATTTGCGCAGATTTTCGCGGATGCGATCAAAGACCACCACCGTATCATTCAAAGAGTAGCCAACAATGGTCAAAATGGCAGCGACGATTGACAGGCCAAACTCGATTTGCAAAAGGGAGAAGATACCAATCGTCATCAATACATCATGGACGAGCGCAACAACTGCCCCAAGTGCAAATTGCCACTCAAACCGGAACCAGATATAAATCAACACGGCTATGATTGCGGCAACCACGGCAATAACGCCAGATTCAATCAGCTCGCCCTGTACCGTCGGACCTACAACTTCTGTGCTGCGATAAATAACTTTGTCAGCAAGCTGCTTCTTGATTTTATTCAGCGCAAGTTGCTGAGCCTTGTCGCCACCAGGCTGTAGCTCCACACGGATAATGGCGCAGCTATCGTCAGCACAAGCGGATTGCCCGGACAGATCCTTGATGGCCTGGATCTGTACGTCACCCATATTGAGCGCCCGTGACTGATTGCGCAACCAGCCAATATCGATGGCGCCGGTCCTGGATTTCACTTCGAGGATAGAACCACCGCGAAAATCAATACCAAGATTAAGCCCTTGCGTAAAAAACAGCATCAAAGACGCAGCAACGCCAATCGTTGAAAGAGCGATTGCGATAAAACGCCACGATAGAAAAGGTATCTTCGTATTATGGGGTATAAAATCAAAACCCTTCATTATGTCACCTTGCTCCCATTTTCCACCAAACCGGTATAGGCCGTATCTGGATAAGGCCTGTGGCCTAGATATTTCAATATGTGTGCGAATTGATCGGCCATTAGAGAGGCAATACCAATCCCTTGGATTTCTTCTTTTGTAGCCAGAATGTGATAATCAGGCGAGTTAGCACAAAAGCGGTAAACACCGATGTTAAAATGCCAATTGATAGCGTAACTGCAAAACCCCGTACCGGGCCAGATCCCAGCATAAACAGAATAAATGCAGCAATAAACGTTGTGATATTGGCGTCCAAAATGGTACCCAAAGCACGTGAATACCCGGTGTCGATGGCATTGATCGCTGTCTTGCCCGCTCGTAACTCTTCCTTGATGCGCTCGTAAATAAGCACATTCGCGTCCACCGCCATGCCAACGGTCAAAACGATACCAGCGATCCCCGGCAATGTCAGAGTGGCCTGCAGGATTGATAAAATGGCTACCAGCATAAACAGATTGACGAGCAAAGCCACGACGGCAAAGGCACCAAACAATCCATAAACGATCAAGGTGAAAATGATCACACCCGCCAACCCGATCCTAGAGGCCAATTTGCCGGCGGCCACACTATCGGCGCCAAGAGATGCTCCCACCGAGCGCTCTTCAATGATCGACAAGGTAGCAGGCAACGCACCAGAGCGTAGCAGAATCGACAGTTCATTGACGCCATCAATGGTAAAGTTGCCAGAGATCTGACCACTGCCACCCAAAATGGGTTCACGTATAACCGGTGCCGATATGACATGCACGTCGCGCTTGTTGGTCAGATCATCAATTCCATTGTCAATGACAATCGCAAACGGTTCCCCGACATGTGACTTGGTATATTTGCCAAAGCGGCGCGCGCCGGCAGAATTAAAGCGAAAGCTGACAATCGGTTCGTTTGTCTGCTGATCAAAACCGGGCTGCGCGTCAACAAGGTCTTCGCCAGCGACGATCGGGCGCTTGACCAGCAAATAGGCTGTGGCAAAAGTATCTGTTGGATCCGCGTCAACAATGATGGTCCCAGCTGGTCGCCCAGTTTGCTGGGCTTCTTGAGCTGTCTTGTCGGTGCGGACTTGATGAAAAGACAGTTTGCCGGTCTTACCAATCACATCCTTTAGTTTCTTTGGATCATCAAATCCTGGCACTTGCACAAGAATGCGTGTGCGGCCCTGACGCTGTATATTGGGCTCAGTGGTGCCCAATTGGTCAATACGCCGCCTGATGGTCTCGATAGAGGTGCCAATGGCGCTGTCAATGCGTTGATTGAGCGCCTCCACGGTCGGCTTTAGCGTAATGATGCCATTTTCAGCGCGCTCGACAACGAGATCTGTCGTACCAGCTCCGGTGAACACATTTCCCTGTAAATTTTGAATGAGGGTTTTTAGCAATGTGAAAGCACCGTCATACTGCTCGGGCTTTCTAATGCGTACCTGAACAAGGCCCTGCGCCTTTTTCGTGACCATATTTGAATAGGCAATACGCGGCCGCGCCGCACGTAATTTCGACAGGGCATCACCACGAATGGTATCGAGCCATGACTCTTTGATTTCATTGGAATTCATTTCCAGCAAGAGATGCGATCCACCTTGTAGATCGAGGCCCAGATGTAGGCTCTTGTTGGGGAGCGGATCGGACCAGCTTTGCATCTTGGAAACAAGGTTTGGCATGGCAAAGGTAATACCTAGCAGCGACAATAACAAAATCATTATTGTTTGCCATCTGGTGAAATTAAGCATAGTCAGTATGTCCCAATAAGTTCAATTCTAGCAACGCCCCGCCACCCGCATCGTCAACGACAATATGGCTGCGCGATCGAGCTAACTTTTGTCGTCGACCGGTTTGCCCTTGGTGCGCACCTCGGCAATCGTGCCGCGCACGACTTTTACGCGCACATCAGATGCCAATTCGACAAGCAGATCATTGTCATTGGTAATTTTCACAACCTTGCCTATCAACCCACCAGCCGTGACAACCGTATCGCCTCTGGAGAGCGCGTTGACCATTTCCTGATGCTGTTTGACCCTCTTTTGTTGAGGCCGGATAATCAGGAAATACATGATGGCAAAGATGGCGATGAACGGCAGGATCTGCAATAAGGCACTGCTTCCTCCTCCACCAGCGGCTTGCGCATATGCGGGAGTAATTAACATGGTGGTTCCCCATTTTGTCTTTGTCTAATTTCAAATTGCTCGGCAAAAGCCTTCATGACACGGCTTTTGACGGATGTCACGCTTGTATTTTATCAAATATGACTATACTGCATGCAAAAGCAGTTCAACCCCTATGGATATACCCGCCAATGAGTGATTCCGCCGATATTATTACGCTTCTGGAGAGAATTGCAACGGCGCTGGAGGGCTTCCATCCACCGCTTAATGATCACCCCTCGCTTGCTGCCAGTAATGCTTATGTCTGGGAGTCCAAAAATGCACGTTTTTTGACTATTGATCAAGTAAATGTGCTTGATCTTTCGCTTCTTCAAGGGATCGAACAGCAAAAATCCACTCTTCTGGCCAACAGTTTGCAGTTTGCCAACGGCTTTGCCGCCAATAATACCCTTCTATGGGGTGCCAGAGGCATGGGCAAGAGCTCGCTGATCAAGTCCGTCCACAAAGCAATCACTGATCAGGGCCTGCCCCTGAAACTCATTGAAATCCACCGCGAAGATATTGATAGCCTGCCGCAATGCCTGCAAATGATCAAAGAGAGTGACCATCGGGTCATTCTCTTTTGTGATGATCTATCGTTTGAACCAAATGACAGCAGCTACAAAAGCCTGAAAGCGGTATTGGAAGGTGGTCTAGAAGGGCGCCCCGAGAACACGCTGTTTTATGCCACCTCAAACAGACGGCATTTGATGCCACGCGACATGATCGAAAACGAAAGGTCAACAGCCATTAACCCGTCTGAAGCAGTGGAAGAAAAAATCTCTCTTTCTGACCGCTTTGGTCTGTGGGTTGGGTTTCATAATTGTTCACAAAAAACCTATCTGCAAATAATTGAACAATATGTAAATTATTACAAGCTGGATATTGATAAGGTGTCTCTCAAATCGCAAGCTATTGAATGGTCGGCCACACGCGGTTCACGTTCTGGGCGTGTCGCGTGGCAATTCATTCAAGACCTTGCCGGACGACAAAAAAAACGGCTTGAAAATTGAATTCCAAACCGCTTCTTATATTATTCATGATTTAGTCGCGTCTACAAGATCAGGTCCCAGCCATAAAACTGGTTGGATCAACAGGTTTTGAGCCCTTGCGTAGTTCAAAATGAACCTGCGGCACTTCCACCGAACCACTGGTGCCGGCTCGCGCTATGATCTGGCCACGTTTAATTTTTTCACCGCGCTTGACAATTAGCTTGTCATTGTGGGCGTAGGCGCTGACCCAATCATTGGAATGACGAATAAGTATGAGATTGCCATATCCCTCTAGCTCACTACCAACATAGGCAACCACACCAGATTCAGCAGCTTTTACCTTTGTACCATTTGGTACAGCCAGATTAATCCCATCATTATGAGTGCCATCTGTACGTGGTCCAAACTTGCCAATGATGCGCCCGCGCACAGGCCACCTGAAAGCAGTACTGACAGCACCCTTTTTTGAGGGCTTTTTCATTGCCACGGATTGCTGTTTTATGACCGTCGCTGAAGGTGATTTTTTGGAAAAACCAAGGTTGATCGCCTGGGTCTTTACCTTGCGTACTTTCAACTCCGATGGTTGTTTGGGAGATAGCTTAACAGCCTTTTTCATATTGCGCACAGGATTAGCACGGGTTGGTAAAATCAACACTTCTCCAGCGCGAATACTACCGGGGTCCGTGACGCCATTGACGTCCGCAAGCTGCGCGCTACTGACACCGTGTTTCTTGGCAATGTTGGCGAATCTTTCGCCAGGGCGTACAGTATAGGTCCCGCTGGTTCGCGCTTTGACTCTTGTTGCAGCATCAGCTTGACTGGAGCGTGCAATGGTCTGTCGTGCGCCACCTGGTACTGTGAGACGTTGGCCAACGGTCAAATTTGAATCCACCAAGCCATTCATTTCCATAAGCTCAACGATCGAGACATTGTGACGACGGCCAATAGAATACAGCGTATCACCGCTTGAAACCGTCATGCTGGAGGAGCCATCAGCTGACTTGCTGGTCGCTTTCACTGGCCTATTGCTAGTGCGGATATCATGAGCAGCACGTAGCTTGATTTTTGGTTGTGAATTATAATTATATCCGCGTGGTTCAGATGGAAGGAACGAACGTTTCGCCTCAATAATGGGTTTCATTGGTGCTGCATCATACCGTGAAGGCTTGCGCGCATGTGGTCTCATATTGCGAGAATATTGTTCTTTAGCATTGGACACTGGTGCGCGATTGACCGCGCCATACCGAGCGGCGCGCACTTCAGGAGCAGCTGTTTGGGCAGGAAGATAAGAACTGCGCGTATTGTAATTTGTAGAACTTCCAGCCACAGAGCTGGCACCCCGGTCTTTTTCAAATCCCGCCAACCCACTATCGCTTGAATATCGTGTAAGATCGTTCGCGCTGGGTTCTATTGTCGGGGCCAACGGAAGGGAGAAGGTAGAAGAGTCATTATCGTCCGTGGATGACAGACCAAACATTGGAAAATCAAATCGCGACACACCGCTACTGCACGATGCCAGAAACATTGATCCCAAAATGATCGATAAAACAGGAATGACCCGACTTTGTACTAACTCTTTAAACATGAGACTGTCCATTTTACTCACCTAACAACAGAGTTAAATTTTAGGCGATTAAGTATTAACAAGGCGTTAACAGAATCGCTTATGGAAAAAATTCGTGAATTGGTCATACGCATTAATGACATAAAGTAGGAATTGCTTGTGGCACAGGAAGGGCGCAAATCAGGCGATATTGTGAGGAGCCATATTTATGCACACGAAGGCGGTTCCTAATCCATCTCTTCGTTGATACGCTCCAGCGGCACAAAACGCACAGGCAAAGTCTGTTGCCGTTCAAAACCGTTATTTGTGCGCTCAATAATCGTGATTTTCTGGCTGTCTCGACTATCGCCAACCGGCATTACCAAACGACCACCTAAAGCCAATTGACCAAGCAAAGGCGGTGGCACTTCGGGAGCAGCGGCCGTCACAATAATACGGTCGAATGGAGCCTGCTCCGGCCACCCTTCAAAGCCATCACCTACTTTGGTAACGATATTATCAAGCTCAAGTTCGTCAAACTTTTGCTGCGCAGCGGTGTGTAGTTCTCGATGAGATTCAATCGTGAAGACACGACTTCCCAAATGGGACAGAACCGCTGTTTGGTACCCTGAACCGGTACCAATCTCCAATATCTTTTGTGATTTATCAACCGCAAGAACTTCGCTCATATATGCGACAACATAGGGTTGCGAAATGGTTTGCCCGCAGTCAATCGGCAGAGCAATATCGTAGTAGGCCTGTTCCTTGAAAGCCGGATGCGTAAAAAATTCTCGCGGCACGAGTTCCATCGCCCGCAATATCTCAATATCGCCAATCCCTTTTTTGCGCAGGGCCATGACGAGAGAAACCTGATCATTGACACCAATGGTATTTATCATGATTAGCTCTTTTGCTGATTACCCTGTTTACCCACCTAATCTATGTCTTTATGAGCTTGTAGACAATAGTGTCAAAGACGGGGCTAAATAACAAAAAACAAAAACCATCTATTCTTCAAGTTTGTTGTGCAGAGACTGACAAGTTTCATAATGTGTCAAATCCAGGTGCATCGGCGTCACAGATATCAGTTGCGAGTGGATTGCTCCAAGGTCTGATCCTTGAGGGGGATTTCGCGTATTTCGTTTATATTGCAACCAGTAATAGGGAGCACCATGCATGTCCTCGCGGCGCAGGAATTTCAGAGAGATGTTGGGATCCGCGTAACCCTGACTGGTGACTTCGATGCCCCTCACCTCATCAGGCTTGCAATCTGGGAAATTGACATTGATGAGTACACGCGGTGGCCAGCCTGCGGCCATTAATTTCTCAATCGTTTTAACGCCGTGAGCAGCTGCTGTATCCCATTTTATTCCTCTCTCGCCATCACCTCCTCCTCTCCTTCCATAACCGGCCTGCGACAGTGCAATTGAGGGGATTCCAAGCAAAGTGCCTTCCATCGCTCCAGCGATAGTTCCGGAATAAGTCGCATCATCTGAAGTATTTTGTCCGCGATTAACCCCCGACAATATCAGATCAGGTTTTTGATCGCCCAGCAGTTCAAGAACGCCGATCAATACGCAATCTGTAGGGGTGCCTGTAATGGCCATTTTACGATCATGCAAGTAACGTACTCGCAGGGGATCATGCAAAGTCAAAGAATGAGAGACGCCGCTTTGATTGGTCTCGGGGGCAACGATCCAAACATCGTCGCTTAGCTTATCAGCAATCTGCTTCAAGATATCAAGACCGGGTGCGTGAATGCCATCATCATTTGTCAAAAGAATACGCATTATTTGACGCCGATCTTCTCTAAGCCATTCATGTACGGCTGCAAGGCCTTTGGCACCAAAATGCTACCATCAGCCTGTTGATAGTTTTCAAGCACCGCGACCAACGTGCGCCCGACTGCCAGCCCCGAGCCGTTTAAAGTATGGACAAAGCCGATATCCTTTTGACCATCAGCTCTAAACCGCGCGTTCATTCGGCGCGCCTGAAAGTCACCGCAAACTGATATGCTGGAAATCTCACGATAGGTATCTTGGCCTGGCAACCAGACCTCAAGATCAAACGTGCGCCGGGCGGCAAAGCCCATATCTCCAGTGCATAGCAGCATGACCCGATAGTGCAGCCCAAGACGCTTGAGAACCTCTTCCGCACATTTCGTCATGTGCTCATGTTCATCATTCGATTTGTCTGGATGTGCAATCGAGATCATTTCGACTTTTGAAAACTGATGCTGACGTATCATGCCGCGAGTATCTCTGCCAGCCGATCCAGCTTCTGAGCGAAAACAAGATGTATGGGCTGTAAAGCGCAAAGGCAATTGACGCTCTTCGACAATTTGCTCGCGCACCAGATTGGCAAGCGGTACCTCTCCGGTGGGGATCAGCCAATAACCATCTTCAGTACGAAACAAATCCTCAGCAAATTTTGGCAATTGGGCCGTGCCAAAAACGGCGTCATCGCGCACCAGCAACGGCACATTGATTTCTTCATATCCATGCTCGCTTGTGTGCATGTCGAGCATAAAGGCTGCAAGGGCACGCTCGAGTCGCGCTAGTTCGGCGCGTAAAACAACAAATCTCGAGCCGGACATTTTGGACGCGAGATCAAAGTCCATTTTTCCCAGATCTTCGCCAATCTCGAAATGCTGTTTTGGCTCAAAGTCAAAAGTTGGGATCTCCCCTTGCGTGCGCACAAGCTGGTTATCTTCTTCACCGCCCCCTTTGGGGACATCACTAAAGGGTATATTGGGGATCGCGGCTAGAATATCGCCTATCTCGTGGTTCAGGCGGCGCTCTATTTCTTCCCCAGCCCGAATCAAATCTTTTTGATCAGCGATCTCGTCAATCAGTTTTTGCGCCAGCTTGTCATCACCAACCCCCTTGGCCTTGCCAATTTGCCTGGCAGCTTCATTACGCTTGCCTTGGGCTTCTTGCAGCTTGGCAATCGCGTTGCGGCGCTCAAAATCCAGTGCCACAACTTCCCTGGCATGCGGTTCAAGCCCCCGCAAAGCCAAACCTGCATCAAATTCTTGGGAATTTTTACGTATCCATTTTATATCAAACAAGGAGAGTTCTCGCTCTATATGAGGTCAGATTGATTGCGATAGTGATAGTCTGATTAGCGCTTTGCAGCAAGAACTCGCGCCAATAAATCAATCGCCGGGATCAATCTTCTTCGGCCTCATTGTCTTCCTCTTCCTCTGCGCGCTTTTTTTCCACAAACTGAACGGCCAGAATCGACAGCTCGTAGAGCGCCAGAGTTGGAATCGCCAAACCAGTCTGGGTGATCAGATCAGGGGGAGTTAAAAAAGCCGCCATCGCAAAAACACCTACAACAGCAAACTTGCGTTTGGCACGCAAAGCGTCAGCAGTAACAAGACCGGCGCGCCCCATCAAAGTGAGAATAACCGGCATCTGAAAACTCATGCCAAAAGCCAGAATCAGCAACATGATAAAGCTAAGATATTCGCTGACCTTGAAAAAGTCTTTGATCAGCGCCCTGCCCGTATCAGGATCAACAGGTCCAGTTGCAGCTTGCGCGAGAAAGAACGCCATGGCCAGCGGCATTATTAGAAAATAGACCAACGCGGCTCCCATCACGAACAGGATCGGCGTGGCAATTAGATAGGGAATGAATGATTTGCGCTCATTTTTGTACAAGCCTGGCGCAACAAACATATAAACTTGCGAAGCGATCAGTGGAAAGGCCATAAACATCGCGCCGAACAAAGCAAGCTTTAGCTTGGTGAAAAAATATTCGGGGGGAGATGTGTAAATCATCTGTAGTTTGGAATAACCACCAGCCGCAGAAGCCGCAGGCCATAGCAATATGCGAAACAATTCATCAGAAAAATAAAAGCAGATCAAAAACGCCACGCTAATGCCGGCAATCGCCCATATCAATCGCTGACGGAGCTCAATAAGATGCGAGATCAGCGGTGCTTTGCTGTCGTCAACAGCATTCCTTTCAGATTGAAGATCGCTCACAGATCAGGTTCCACTCTTTTTAGCCAGAACCACATCATTATCTTGCGTTCCGCTTGATGTTTTTGTTTCGGCGTCCGGAGGCGGCGCTGTATCAAGACCTTCTAAACCGCTCTCACGAAGTGCTCTTTCCGTGGCAGTTTCCTTTTGCAGATCTTCTTGTTCCTTATCGAGGACATCTTGATTGTGCTCCTCAAAATCAATGAGATCTTCTTCACCAAAAGGATCATCGTCAAGATCTTCGGTCACTCCCTCAATACTCTCTTGAATATCTTCCATTGGCTCCTTGATAGCTTCATCAACCTGGGAACGAAAATCACCGGCAATGCGTTTCACCTGTCCAATATAGCGACCAATGGTCCGCAGTAGAGAGGGCAACTCTTCAGGCCCGACGACAATGATTACAAGCACTGCCAGCAGCATCAATTCACTGAATCCGATACCGATATCAAACATGAAAATCCTTATGGGTAATGAAGGGACTGTTCAATAAAGAACAGCCAAAGCACGGCAGTCTAACTTGCCTTGCTTCCTTCTTTGCTCGCGTCCGTTGCAGCTTTTGCTTCGTGCTCTATTGTGCGTGACGTTTTGTCAGATGCTTCTTCAACATCGTCCGCCATGCCTTTTTTGAAGCTCTTGATACCTTTTGCGACGTCGCCCATCATTTCTGATATTTTTCCGCGGCCAAACAAAAGAACCAGCAGAACTACGACGAGCAGGATTTGTGGCCAACCTGGTGACATGCATTTATCTCCTTGCAACTAATGCCTTTTACCTAAAAGGCTTCGAAAAACTATTTTCTAACAGGCAATATTGCAAAAACAATGGCTACCTGCAAGCATCGCAGCGAAAAAGGCTAAACAGCGTTCGTTGGCCCCTATTCATCGCACTCTTCGAGTGGTAATTCATCTTGCTGTAATGCCATATCATCGTGTGGCAGTGGCACATTGAACCCAATTGGCAGATTATTATCCAGTAATCCAGCGCCCTTCAATTCGGAAAGTCCCGGCAATTCCGTGATCGAATCAAAGCCAAAATGCTCCAAAAAACCTTCACTTGTGCCGTATGTCACAGGTCGCCCAGGCGTCATTCTTCGCCCGCGCGGGCGAACCCAGCTGGTTTCAAGCAGCACATCCAGCGTGCCTTTGGACGTAGTCACGCCTCTAATTTCTTCTATTTCAGCCCGGGTCGTTGGCTGATGATAGGCAATAATTGCCAGTGTTTCGAGAGCAGCTCTCGACAGTTTGCGGGGCACAACCTTGTGCCGCTCCAGCAAATCGCTTAGATCAATCGCAGTTCTAAACGCCCATTTTCCTGCGACATTGACGAGATGAACACCGCGTTTTTCGTAGTGCCGCTGCAACACTTGAAGATCTTCCTCGATTTTTCCCCTGTGATCATCATCTTCTAGGCTTAGATAAGCCAGCAAGGTGCGAAGATCGAGTGACTCGGTCGCTGCAAACAGCAAGGCTTCAAGCTTACGCTGTTGGTCCGTTATGCTGCTCATTCATTTTCTCCCTTGCGCCGAAGATAGAGGGGATTGAAAGGGCTGTCCTGACGTAATTCAATGACACCCTCATGAGCCATTTCCAACGAGGCCCCAAAAGCTGCAGCAAGAGCCGTCCGGCTCTCAACCGGATCGGCTAAAAATCCTGCCAATAGCGAATCAATAGGTGCCCAGTCACAGTCAAAACCGATAATTTTCTCTAACTGTTTTCTTGCTTGCTTGATCGACCAGACCTTGCGCCGTTCGTGCCCGGGATGCACGACAGACACGACCTTGCGAAGACGACCAGCGGCATAGGCGGTTAGCAAATCATAAATATCAGCTTCATAAAGACTTTTTCGCAGCACTGTGATGCCTTCAGGTTGCCCTCTTGGGAAAAAGTCATTGTGCAGCTGTTTTCCTTCAAGCAAGACCTGCCCTGCACCGCGCATGGCTTCCAGTCGCTTAAGGCGAAAGGCCAGCCTTGCGGCTAATTCATCGCCACTTAGTTCTTCCTCACCATCGCGATCATCTGGTAATAGGAGGCGAGATTTCAGATAAGTCAACCAAGCCGCCATCACCAGATAATCCGCAGCAATATCCAAGCGCAAGACACGGGCCTTGTCGACAAAGGTCAAATATTGCTCTGCCAGAAACAAAATCGATATATTGGTGAGATCAATCTTGTGAGTTCTGGCCAGCGCCAGCATTAAATCGAGCGGCCCCTCAAACCCTTCAATATCGACGATAAAACTGCTATCAGACGCATTTTTAGGAAGGCATTGCTCTTGCCCTTCCCAGTCATCGTCATTTTGATACTTGTCTTTATCTGCCATGAGATCCATTGCGCACAAAACAAACATCGAGGTCAAGTGAAGTCATGCCTGTAGTCTCGATAGCAAGTCATGTGCCAGCTCGATATCATAGGTAACTGCCGGTTTAATCTGGTCATGAGCCATATCAAATCTATGTCGTGCTTTGCCATCCAGATCGGGTACGCTTGCAGCCACATCAACCATTTGATCGAAGATGCCTTTGCAGTACAAGGCCACATCACAGCCAGCTTCAACCACATCATGTCCGCGCTCACCAATCGTACCCGAAAGGGCTTCCATGGAAAGATCATCGCTTATCAGCAAGCCATAAAAGCCGATCCAACCTCTGATAACCTCCGAGATAATCTGCCTGGACACGCTGACATTGAGGTCAGGGTCAAGATCGGTCATCAGCAGGTGTCCTGTCATGGCCAAAGGCAAATCATTTAGCGCTTTGAAGGTTTTGAAGTCCGTCTGCTCAAGAACATCTCGCGTATCTTCAATCGTCGGCAGGGCAATGTGACTATCAGACGTCGCTCTCCCGTGTCCAGGAATATGCTTGATGACCGGCAGCACACCACCATTTAAATTGCCCCGGGCGACGCAGCGGCCAAGTTCGATAATGGCTTCAAGGTCATCCGACAGGGCACGATCACCAATGACGTCATGGGCTCCGGGTACTGGAATATCCAGAAGCGGCACGCAGTTGACATTGATCCCCACGTCCAGCAGCTCTTCACTCATCATTTGATAAACCAGTTCAGCTCCAAGCTTTGCTGCTGCGGGAGATGTCTTGTAGAGTTCGCCATAGCGAGCTCCCGCTGGCCAGACCTTCCAATGAGGCGCGCGCATCCGCTGAATACGTCCGCCTTCTTGATCAATCATGATGAATTGCTGGTCGGATCCAACCGCCTCGCGATAATCTGCGACAAGGCGCTTTAGCTGATCTCTGTTTTCGATATTGCGATCAAAGACTATGAGGCCGCAAGGGCGAACCTCTTTGAGGAAAGCTTTTTCCTCATCGAGCAATCGCAGGCCAGAAACACCGGTTATAAAAGCTTTTAAAGTCATAACTGGGCAAATAGCCTGATTGCAGGAAGTCGGTCAACAATTAAGGAGAACAGATCTATTTGCGGCGCACAAAACAACCTGGATGACCGGCCTGTTTCAAACTTGTGCACAGATCACTGGCTGCTACTTTGGAGGTAACGGGACCAACACGCAAACGGTACCATATGCCTTTGTTGCCAAGATCAGCCCGCTGGATGTCGGGCGCATAAGCACCAATGAGGTTGGGATATTTCTGCTGCATGTCGGCAAAAGCTGCCAGAGCACTCGTTTGAGAACTACGTGATGTAACCTGAACGACAAAAGGATTGCCGATGTTTCCAACAATTCGCGTGGGTGCAACACTGGCAATAACAGTTGGTTTTTTTACTTTAACCTGTTTTTTGGCAACAGTCTTTTTGACAATCTGCGACTTGGGAGTATTGGCAACGGGTTTCTTCATAGAGGTGACGTTTTTGCTGTCCAATATCCGTGCGCTGCTGGCTTCGCGAATGGTCTTCATGCGGCGAATTTTATTGTTCCCCGCAACATTGAAGGCACCTGATCGAGTTTTGGTTGGCACAATCGCTTTTGGTGTCGGAGCATTTGCTACGCTTTCTTTTACCTTTGGCTTTGCCACGTCATTTCCAGCTGGCCGCAAAATGGTACCATCTGGTCTTACAATTAGTGTCTTAACGCGGCGAGGCTTGTTCATGATAATAGGTGCGCCAGGTCTCTTGTCTGCCGTATTACTCAACATGCCTTTGCTGGCAGCGGAGACTTTATCCCCGACAATGTTGGTGTCACCAACAGCCAGATCAACTACTTTTTCTATTGAGTCGCTACCTGAAGCCGTATCACCGCCGCCTAAACGATTATGCATCGCTTTATTTATGCTCGCGCTGGCGCCTGCAATTTTATCCTTGATAATTTTGATTGGTGATGAGGTGGCTTTAATCGTTGGAGCTGGTCCACCTGCACTTCTTGCGCCAAACATATCGGTATATTGATAGGTATAAGCAGCAACACCGCCAACAGCCAAAGCAGCAACAAACGCTCCGCCAAACATGATTTTCCTGATACCACCATCACCAGTATGTTCTTGCTGGATCGACGAACCGCCAGCATATAACTGTTCCTCTTGACCATAATACTGGTGAGAATTGTCTGGCGTTGGCCCTGCATACTCGTAGGAGCCTTGTGACGCCTGCATTGGGGACGGTGGAGCCAACTGCCCTGCAGGTAAGTCCTGATAGCCCTGATGAGGCTGTTGAAAGCTTTGCTGCGGTTGTTCCTGATAGTGTAGCGCAGCCGGATCTTCTGGCTGCCCGTACTGTTCAGCCTCCGGATGAGGCTGTGGAGCATAACCGGCAAACTCTTCGCTTGCAGGTCGTTGAGCAGCATAGGGATCGACACTGTTTGGAACGGCACTATTGATAGCTTGCTGTTCTTCCCGAATTTCCTCTGAAACACTTTCATCAAACTGATTTTGCATTTGCACCAAACGTTGTGAAATCTGGTTACCTGTCGTAGTCGCAGCCGCCGCGTCGCCATATCCAGCATCCGCGCCATAATGCAGAGCCGCAGCAACCTGTGGAAGCGGCGCTGGCATCATTTGATCCGCGTGGGGCTGCATTGACGGTGGGACAGCAACAACAGGGACATCAGGTAATACAGAATGTCCCTGTGGATACTGATAATCGTCAACTGGCGTTTCAAATTGTGGAGCGGCAGGTTCACTGTAGGATTCATACGTGTTTCCAGGCAGAGGCGGTGCTAGTTGTCCGGCAACTTGGGGGGGCATGTAGGGAGCTGGCTGTCCGGCCTGTGGTTGCCCATGCAGATTTGGTTGCTGGATTGGCTGGTGAACAGGTGCAGGATTGGGTGGTGCCAATTGCTGGGCAGCCGGATGATAGGCCCCGGGGTCCATTTGCGGTTGAGGAGGGTGCTGACCAGAGTTCTGCATTTGTTGCGGTTGTCCGAAAACATTTCGGCCATTGTGAGGATTATCAGACTTTGTCATAACCAGCTTCCTTAGCCATATGTTATTGATGCCCCATGAAGTTGAACCCTATCTCATTTCCTCGATTGGGTGAACTCCAAGAATTCCAAGCCCGGATGCAAGCGTTTTTGCAATTGCTAATAATAGCACTGCACGCGCACCGGTTACTTTTTTGTTACCATCACTGATAAATCTTAATTCCGGCTTTTCTGTGCCTCGGCTCCACTGCATATGCAAGTCGGCTGCCAACTCATAAAGATAAAACGCAACTCGATGGGGCTCATGGGCTTTGGCGGCCTGTTCAATTATGCGCGGATATTGCGCCAAGCGCTTCACCAGCGCAACTTCTCCGCTATCAACCAGCAGTGACAAATCTTCGCTCAAGGGATCAATATCGGCAATATCAAGGTCCGGCATTTCCAGTGGAATTTTCCGATAAAGGACCGAGTGAACCCGTGCATGAGCATATTGTACATAAAACACAGGATTGTCTTTTGACTGCTCTTGCACTTTATAAAAATCGAAATCGAGCGAGGCATCGTTTTTGCGATACAGCATAATAAAACGTACCACGTCGGAGCCAACTTCATCCACCACTTCACGCAAGGTGATGAAAGTGCCAAGGCGCTTACCCATCTTAACGGGTTTGCCGCCACGCAATAGCTTTACAAGCTGGCAAATCTTCACGTCCAGCTCTGCTTCGCCATCTGATAGAGCCTTTACAGCAGCTTTCATGCGTTTGATATAGCCGGAGTGATCCGCCCCAAGCACATCAATCATGCTGGTAAAACCGCGCATATATTTATCGCGGTGATAGGCAATGTCAGAAGCAAAATAGGTATGGCTGCCATCGGCTTTGGCCAGCGCCCGGTCCACATCATCACCAAAATCGGTAGCACGAAACAAGGTTTGCTCCCGATCTTCCCAGTCATCGGGAAGCTTGCCCTTTGGCGGCGGCAGTGTGCCCTCGTAGATAAGCCCCTTATCGCGCAAATCCTCTATGGATTGCGCCACCATATTCACGTCACCCTCTTTGAGACTACGCTCCGAAAAAAACTGGTCAAATGTGATATTAAGGGTTTTGAGGTCGCCCCGTATCTGATCCATCATCGCGTCAATAGCAAAATCGCGAATGGTTTCAAGCCATTGGCTTTCTTCCTGACCCTTGAACTCGTCACCATGTTTTTCAGCAAGATCAGCCCCAACAGCTTTCAGATAATCGCCAGGATAAAGACCTTCAGGGATATCCCCGATCTCTTCGCCAAGCGCTTCTAGATAACGCAAATAAGCGGAGCGGGCCAAAACATCAACCTGCGCGCCTGCATCATTTATGTAATATTCGCGTGATACGTCAAACCCCGTAAAATCAAGCAGGTTGGCCAGTGCGTCGCCAAACACAGCTCCCCGCACATGTCCCACGTGCATGGGACCCGTTGGGTTAGCCGACACAAATTCCACGTTGATCTTTTGCCCCTGCCCCAGCTGGCTACGGCCATAGAGCCCTTCATTGTCAAAGGCTGCGATGAGGATTTTTTGCCAAAAAAGGGCCGTGATCGAGATATTGATAAATCCGGGACCAGCGATCTCGGCTTTTTTCACATCATCCAGCTGTAACAAAAGCTCAGTTATTTTTTTCGCCAGATCGCGTGGCGGCATTTTCGCCATCTTGGCGAGTACCATCGCCGCATTCGTGGCGATATCGCCATGTGATGGATCGCGCGGCGGCTCCACCGTTATCCGGCTAAAGTCAGCATCCAAGGGCAAGACACCTTGCTCGCGCAATGCCTCCAGAACGCCCGTTAATTGTTCGCCAAAGTGGGTATAGAGGTTCATTTTCAGGCCGCCTGACTGATTCTAAAGGGCAAAAATGCCGTTCAGAAAGGCACCTATCGCAATTTGGGGGTAACGTCAAACAATGAGCGATGCAGATCGATGGCATAACGATCTGTCATGCCAGCGATAAAGTCGCGCACACGCTCGGCACATTGGTTGATGTTGACGCGCACCCCCTTGCAGTTCCAATCGTTCGGCATATCTTGCGGTCGTCGCATATAATGATTCACGAGATCCTCCACGACACTTTCCGCATCATTCATAATCGCCATTATCCGGTCATGGCGATAGACACGCTGGTACAAAAATGACCGTAGCTGATCGAGTTTGAGGATGAATTCGCTTGAAAAAGCAACCATCTGCTTGTTAGCCTCTCGCACTGCATCACTGCTCAATGGATTGATCATATCAATCCTGCGTTCCGTTTCTTCACAAACATCAGATAGCATCATGGTAATCAGACGCCGGTTCAATTCAAACACCAACCGGCTGTTCTCAATGCCCTTGAATTCAGATTTTATTTGCGTAACGAGGTCCCAGACAAAGGGCACATCCTGCAAATCTCCTAATTCAAACAGACCAGCACGCAAGCCATCGTCAATATCATGATTATTATAAGCAATATCGTCGGCAATCGATGCAACCTGTCCTTCAGGTCCCGCTTGCAGATGCAGTCCAAAACCAAATTTCAGTTCGTACCAGCGCAATAGTTCGGGCATTTGCAAACACGCATATTTACCAATCATGCCGCCTTGATGGTCGGTCAGCGGACCATTGTGCTTGATTAATCCTTCCAAGGTCTCCCAGCTAAGATTGAGACCGTCAAATTGAGCATAGCGCTTTTCCAGATTGGTAAGGGTGCGCAAGGTCTGGATATTGTGGTTAAACCCGCCAAACCCATCAAGAGCGCGCGACAGCGCCCGTTCTCCTGCGTGACCAAAAGGCGTGTGGCCAATATCATGGGCAAGCGAAATGGCTTCACACAGATCTTCATTAAAATGCAGCATGTAGGCAAGGGAGCGCGCTATTTGAGCCACTTCCAAAGAATGAGTGAGGCGGCTTCTAAAATGATCACCCTCGTGATAAACAAAAACCTGCGTTTTATAATTCAGTCTACGAAATGCATTTGAGTGGGTGATGCGGTCGCGATCTCTGGCATATGGTGAGCGTATTGGGCACAATTTTTCAGAAATAAGACGCCCGCGCGAGTGCTCGCCATAACTGGCATAAGGGGCAATTCCCGGTCCGTCAGGTGAACGAGCATTCGTTTTAACGGGGAAATTTGTGACCGGACTATTTGACAACATACCAAGCTCGCCTATCTTAGGAATAGAAACTACTAAACTTTTAGGGATGCGATTCGCTAAACCCCTAGCTGGAAACATACTAAAACACGAGTTAAGGGCAATTTAATGAGCAAACTATCAATTGGTGTCAGCAGCGCTGCTGCTGAGCGTATCAAGGAGATTCTGGTCGCTGAACCAGACGGTGCAAAGTTCCGCATGAGTGTCTCTGGTGGGGGGTGTTCAGGTTTCCAATATAATTTTGAAATTGTCAGTGATCAAAATAGCGACGATATGGCCATCAAAAAAAATGGCATCACAGTTCTTGTCGACAGCATCTCCCAAATGTATCTGGAAGGTTCTGAGCTTGATTTCTCCGACGATCTGATTGGTGCTGCGTTCAAAGTCAACAATCCCAATGCCACTGCTTCTTGTGGCTGCGGAACCAGTTTTTCAATCTAACAGGTCGTAAAATCATATGAAAATTGCCACCTGGAACGTCAATTCGATCAAGGCGCGGCTCCCTAATGTCCTGCAGTGGCTAAAACAGGAAAAGCCTGACATTGCCTGCTTGCAAGAATTAAAATGCGTAGATGACGCCTTCCCCCGGCTCGAGATTGAAGAGCTTGGCTACAACGTCACTGTACATGGTCAAAAGACCTATAACGGAGTCGCCATACTCTCAAAACTGCCTTTTGACGAAGTCTCAAATGGCTTGCCAGGAGATGAAAGCGATGAACAGGCTCGCTATGTCGAAGCCTCGATTTCAACGCCGCAAGGGGCGCTAAGGATTGCCTCTATCTATCTCCCCAACGGCAATCCGGTTGAGACGCCGAAATATGAGTATAAGCTGGCTTGGATGGACCGCTTGATTGCACACACCAAAACCCTTCTGAGCTATGAAGAGAGCCTTGTTCTGGCTGGTGACTACAATGTCATCATCGGCAATGAAGACTGCTACAATCCAGAGGCGTGGCGCGGAGACGCCCTGTTTCGTCCCGAAACGGCCGAAAGATTCCAGCGCCTTGTCAATCTTGGTCTGACAAACAGTTTTAAGGCCTGCAATGCGCAAGGCAATCTTTATAGCTTTTGGGATTATCAAGCTGGCGCCTGGGAGAAAGACAACGGCATTCTCATCGACCATCTTTTGCTTTCGCCACAAGCAGCAGACAAATTGCACACGAGCGAGATCGATAAATTCACCAGAGACTGGGAGCGCCCCTCTGATCATGTACCCGTGTGGATAGAGCTCGATATGGACTGATATTGGTCAGTGATAATCCTTGACGACCAGAAAATAAGCGATCAAATTGAAAGAGGCAGGAGACAGTTTTGAAATATCCTCAAGCAGATCTTTATATTCTTCGTCTTCCAAAAAATATTGGACCATCAATTTGGCTGATCTCTCGTCAAACCCCCCATCAAGTTCGGTATTTTTTTTGCCGCTATTTTTTAAGGCGAATCCAGTGTTCGTCATGAAATGCTCTCCGCTTGGTTAAAAATTCCAACATCAAGACAGAATAAATTTCTTTACGCAGAGACCAGATAAAAAGATTCTGTTGCGACTCAACTGTATGTCATTTTATAAAATTATGGATAGCTGTAAGATCTTGCAGGTAGATACCAACTAAAACTCAATTTCTTCAGGTTGAAGAGCGTGGACAACCAGATTAGTTCGGTTTGACACGCCAAGTTTTTTAGCGACATTTTGCATGATATGCTCCGAAAACCTGAATGTCCGAAATGTTGACGATTGAGCATAAATGGATTCCCGTTTCAACTCCGAAACGCTACATCTGTGAACTGATGGAGTATGATTTTGCAAAGCTGTTGAACCATCCCATAAGCCTTTGATTTTCGGCCAGATGGCTGCAATTCTTGTGTGGGACACTCATATCACCGAGGACTACATGCCCGAAGGACATTGCCACACGCTTTCGCAAATATGAGAAATATAGGCCCAGGGAAAACAAGGACAGATAAGCAAATCAACCAGATTTGCATCTACTCAGGCTGGGGCGCTATTGCTTGCTCAAATGTCATGGTGATCCCGTTGAATGCGAGCTATCATTACTCAGATCCGATCTGCCGGAAGCTGCCAAGACCCATCACCTGGTCGCCTTCCTCCTCCTTGACGACAGGACGGCGCTTTACCACTCGCTTGGTGCGCACTGGACCACCCTCGGCAATGCCAATACGAACTTTTTTGCGGATGACGAATCTCTTGACCTTGATGCGCGGAGTATAAATGCGCACCCAGCGGGCAACGGCAGTTTTTGCGCCACTGCGGGTTTTTGGATCTGATGCGTCTACAATGGTCTTGTGCAGCTCATTGATCCATTCGCTATCACGTGGACCAGCATTTTTCTGCGCCATGATCAACAAGGCCAGCGCCTTGATCTGACGCTTGGGAACCAGGTCCCCTTCCCACAAAAGCTGCCCTAAAAGAGCCTGCGAGGGAGCATGTTTTTTCTTGGCAGCATTATTTAACCAGGAAATAGCACGGCGGACATTCTTTTTCACACCCTGCCCAGAAAGGTACAACTTGCCCAACTGATACTGAGCGCCTGGATTGCGAAAGAACTGCGACGCGTGAGTGAAATATGTAGCCGCCTTTTTTACGTCAGGCTTGAGGCCACTCTCGCTGACCCCATTGAGATAATACAGGCCCAATGATGTCAGTGAGCTGCCAATAAAGGGTGCTGCCGGATGGTAGCTGGAAATATTCCAGTGCTTTTTTGAAATATTTTTATAAAGATCAAAGGCGGCTGCATTATCTACGGGCACACCAAGGCCAAGCTCGTACATTTTGGCAAGCGTCAGGCGGGCACCAAAGACACCACGCTTGGCGGCAAACTCAATGGCGGGAAGAGCCAGGCTATACCATCCTTCATCAAAAGCCGTTTTTCCCTGACGATAGGCTTCCAATGGGGATGAAAAGCTCAATTGGGTCTTGAGATCTTCAAAAATGGCAGGATCCTCGTTCTTTGCAACGGGATCAGCCGCCATCACATTTCCGCCGACAACCAGAAACACAAACGGCACAAGTGCCACTTTTTTCAAGAAATTCTTTCTTGCTGCCCCCGGTTCAAGCACCCCTAGCTTGTTACTCAACTCATACATCCGCATAACACTCTATTTCAGTTTTACCACCAGGATGAGTCACCGCTCCGTATCTAGCGGGCCCCACCTGCTGTGCATATTTCCAGAGGGTACCACTCTGATAAGGGTTTTTTGGGGCAACCCATTCTTTTTTTCTATTTTCCAGTTCTTGCTCGCTCAAATCGACGTCCATCCTGCCGTTTTCGGCGTCAATTGTTATCATATCGCCATCACGTAACAGGCCAATTGGTCCACCTTCAGCGGCTTCTGGTCCGACATGACCGATGCAAAATCCGCGTGTACCGCCTGAAAAACGGCCATCCGTGATCAGCGCGACCTTATCGCCAACGCCTTGTCCATAAAGAGCGGCGGTTGTCGACAACATTTCTCTCATACCCGGCCCACCCCTGGGGCCTTCATAACGAATGACGATCACGTCGCCATCGTCATATTCGTTCTTTTTGACAGCCTCGAACGCATCTTCTTCGCAATCATAGCAACGCGCTGGTCCGGTAAATTGCAGCTTTTGCAAACCTGCTACCTTGACGATGGCACCATCTGGCGCGAGATTACCTTTGAGGCCAACAACACCGCCGGTTTTCGACAAAGGCATATCGACGGGATAAACAACCTTTTGATCGCTGGAAAATGTGACCTTTTCGAGATTTTCGGCGATAGTCTTGCCGGTAACGGTAATACAATCTTTATGCAAGAAACCACCATCCAGCAGGACTTTCATGATCACTGGTACGCCACCAATATCATAGACATCCTTGGCGACATATTTACCGCCTGGCTTGAGATCGGCGATATAGGGCGTTTTGCGGAAAATCTCGGCAACTTCAAACAGATCGAAATCAATACCGATTTCATGGGCAATCGCTGGCAAATGCAGTGCCCCATTGGTTGACCCGCCTGTGGCTGCTATAATAGTGGCCGCATTTTCAAGACTTTTACGAGTAACAATATCTCTGGGGCGGATACCGTCCCGCAGACAATCCATCACCGCCTGACCGGACAGATCCGCATATTCATCACGTGACTCGTAAGGAGCTGGAGCACCAGCTGATCCTGGCAATGCCAGCCCAACCGCCTCTGAAACACAGGCCATCGTATTGGCTGTAAACTGGCCTCCACAAGACCCGGAACTGGGACAGGCCACCCCTTCAAGTTCGCACAGATCTTCTTCGCTCATCTTACCAGCGGTAAACTTACCGACCCCTTCAAACACGTCGACAACCGTGACGTCCTTGCCTTTGTAACGTCCTGGCAGGATGGTGCCGCCATACATAAAGACGCTAGGCACGTTGAGGCGCACCATGGTCATCATCATGCCCGGCAGCGACTTGTCACAACCAGCGATACCCACCATTGCATCATAACAGTGACCGCGCATGGTTAGCTCAACACTATCCGCTATCACTTCACGCGATATGAGCGAGCTTTTCATGCCCTGATGTCCCATGGCGATGCCGTCTGTAACGGTGATGGTGCAAAATTCGCGAGGTGTTCCGTGGGCTTTGGCGACACCGCGCTTGGCAGCTTGCGCCTGCCGCATCAAATCAATATTGCAAGGGGCTGCTTCATTCCAACATGACACCACTCCCACGAGAGGCTGATGGATCTCTTCTTCCGTCATGCCCATTGCATAATAGTAAGAGCGATGAGGCGCGCGCTCTGGTCCCTCGGTGACATGGCGGCTTGGCAATTTGGATTTATCGAACTTGGTCATATGATCTGGTTTCCCGGCAAAATGTTGGAAGATCGATGGCTCAATCAGCACAATGCCAATTCGCCAACAGGTTGTATCCCATCCGTTTAACCCCGCTTGATGCGAGCTGCAATGATAACTAAACGATCACGCAACAAGAAAAACCAGACACGTCAATTGATTGTGGGGAGTTTTGGGTGACATTGTGGCGCAAAAATGGCAAGGACCTGCCCCAACAACATGAATGTTTTAACCGTGTGGCATATGAATAACACCACCGGCAAGAGGAGCCCTAACTCCCGTTGTACCAGGAAAAGTAAGCGGCAGGCCGCGCAGGGAGCGAACGGCCAAATAAGCGAATGCTTCAGCTTCCATATAATCAGACGACCAGCCAAGCTCGCCTGCTTCCAAAACCTCCCCGGACAAGCGCTTATGGAATTGTTTCATCAATATTGGGTTTCGCACCCCCCCACCACATATAACCCACTTTTTGGGCGGCGCTGGAAAGAAAAAATCAGCTCTTGATATGGCAAGCGCCGTGAACGACGTCAGGGTCATAGCCCCCCTCTCAAGGGACATCCCCTCTAATGGGGCCAGTGAAAAATGATTGCGATCAAGGCTCTTGGGTGGCTTTTGTGAGAAGTAAGAATTATTAATCAGCTCCGACAATACACTTTCTTTGACGCTCCCCTGCGCCGCGAACTTGCCCCCTTCGTCCATATCTCCAGCCCCATGTTTTACGACCCAGTCATCAATAAGCGCATTGCCGGGACCTGTATCAAAGGCAATCAACTCTCCGCTCTCACCAATATAGGTGACATTGGCGACGCCACCGACATTTAGTATGGCGACAGGCAACTCAAGGCCCGCCTGCTTGACAAGCGCCTGATGATAGATCGGCACAAGCGGCGCCCCCTGCCCGCCAGCTTTTATGTCTGCCTGACGCATATTCGCGACAACCGGAAGGGCATATCGATTGGCCAGCTTGTCTCCATCGCCAAGCTGCATCGTCAATTGCTGCTCGGGCCGGTGCAAAACAGTCTGACCGTGAAAGCCGATTACATCAATGTGATCTTCTAGTTCAAGATCGTATTTTTCCGCCAGCAATGAAATGGCTTCATCATTTGCGTTTGTGATGATAGCTGCGAGCTCTGACAACTGCGGATCATCCCGACATGGTTCCTGCATATTCGCGACCCCGTTAATTTCTTTGGCAATCAACTGCTTTTCCGCAGCTAGATACGGGCGAAACAGGCTCTGTCCTGTATTCTTGACCACATCTTCCCCATCGGTCTTGATGATCGCCGCATCGATACCGTCCATCGAGGTGCCACTCATGAGGCCAATTGCTGTATATATCTTGCTCATCGCGATCCCTTGGTGCATGGTGGCCGGAAATTTCAACACTATCATTGCCAGAGATCATGACCAGCTATAAATCAGACTTTTTGCGCGTGATGCGTGAGCGCGGATATATTCACCAATGCTCCAACGATGAGGCCCTGGACACCAAGGCCAGCACCGGCATTGTGACAGCTTATGTGGGCTTTGATTGCACTGCTGCCAGCCTGCATGTGGGCAACCTTTTGGGTATCATGATGCTGCGAAAGCTCCAGCAAACCGGTCACAAACCAGTTGTGCTGATAGGTGGCGGCACCACGAGAGTCGGCGATCCCTCTGGCAAAGACGACACCCGCAAACTGCTGAATGACGAACAGATCGAGCAAAATATCTCTGGTATCCGCCAGGTATTCGAAAAGTTTTTGACATTTGGCGACGGCCCAACCGATGCCATCATGGTCAATAATGCCGATTGGCTGCTAAAACTCAATTATATCGAGTTTTTGCGAGATTACGGCCCTCATTTCACGATCAACCGCATGATGACCTTCGAATCTGTCAAGCAAAGGCTCGACCGCGAACAGCCCCTGACCTTTCTTGAATTCAATTATATGATCTTTCAGGCTTACGACTTTTTGGAACTCAAACGCCAGAACGGCTGCACATTGCAGATGGGAGGCTCTGATCAATGGGGCAATATCATCAACGGCATTGAGCTTGGTCGCCGGGTGGATGGGGCCGAACTCTACGCATTGACGACCGCGCTGCTAACCACAAGTTCTGGCGCCAAAATGGGCAAAACTGCCAAGGGCGCCGTCTGGCTCAACGAGGATATGCTCAGCCCCTATGATTACTGGCAGTTCTGGCGCAACACGGAAGACAGTGATGTTGGTCGTTTTTTGCGCCTGTTCACCGAGCTGCCCCTCGCTGAAATAGAGGAACTCGAAAAGCTTGAGGGTGCCGATCTCAACGAAGCTAAAAAACTTCTGGCGACTACCGCCTGCGCGATGGCGCACGGCAAGGAAAAAGCACTGGAGGCATCTGATACCGCCCTAAAAACATTTGAACACGGGACCATGGCTTCGGGCCTGCCAACCGTTGAAATCAGCGCGGCAGATCTGAACAATGGCCTTGGCCTGCTTACCGCAATGGTCACCGCTGGTCTTGCCAATTCAAATGGGGAAGCGCGCCGCCACATCAAAGGTGGAGCCGTAAAAATCAATGATGTGAAAGCTGAAAACGAAAAAGTACAACTGGGTGGCGGTGACATCACCGACGAGGGTGTCATCAAGCTGTCAGTCGGCAAAAAACGGCACGTGCTTCTTAAGGCAATCTAGAGCGCAATCCAGGCAGCAAAAAGCCAGCGCAAAACATTTGCACTGGCTTTTTCAGTTTTAATTACGAAGTTAGACGCAGCCCGTTGGCTTGGGCAGTCCACCATATTTAGTAATCGGCTTCATGGGACCGGTGTTCCACATCTTGAACATGTCTTTTTTATCTTCACCGACATGTTTGGCAAATTTGCGGATTGGCAACACGGCCTGACTGTTTTCAAAGGCTTCGCGTGCCTTCATGATGTGATTCCATTTGGCATCATCCAGGTCAACCCCATCAGCTACCGCCATGGCCTTGCCGATTTCCTCGGTCCAGTTTCCCATGTCGGTCAGATATCCATCACCATCGCGCTCTGGCAGTTCAACGCTCATGACATTCCTTTCAATTTTTAGAGCAATTTAGATGCTTCTTGGACGCACTCCAATTCATATCTAATAACATACTATTGTGATCAAGATTATCAAGGAAATAAAATGAGCGGGACTAAGCTCGTGCCTTAGCTGGTCGGTCCTTGGCATCTCAGCTCTTTGCGCACGTGATGCAAAGTGGCGCAGCTGGATCAAATTCCAGGCGCTTTACCGCGATTTCCTCACCGCATTTCAGGCAATCACCATACTCATCTTGCGCAATGCGCTTCAATGCAGCGCGGATACGGCTAATTTCGTTCAAACGCCGTTGCTCGCCCGCCTTGGCCATTTCCTGGCGCTGTATAGCATCCATGCGCGAGACACGGCCAACAGATGTCTGGTCCAATTGCACCGCATCACGGCTTTGCTCCGCCAGTTCATTGGCCTCTTCAAGCTCTATGCGCCGGGCCACCAGCAGCTTTTCAAAATGATTGGTATTGATGCTCATGACACCTCAATCTTGTATTATGCCGTGCTTAGTAAATCGCGTGAATGTCCGACTATGTTATCGTCTGGTGCGCCGACCACTTCATGGTCTTTTCCCGCATATTCGAACTGACTTAAAACCGAGCGTATAATCGCTAACCTGGCGCGGCGCTTGTCATTTGCCTTGACGATAGTCCAAGGGGTATCCTCAGCATGCGTGAACTCAAACATCTTACCGATATTCATCGTATAGTCGTCCCATAGCGGAATGGACTTATAGTCGATCGGTGATAGTTTCCATTGCTTCAGCGGATCATGACGCCGCGCGTGAAAACGCTTCATCTGCATCTCGCGACCAACCGTCAGCCAGAATTTGAACAGTTTGATGCCTTCACGTTTCAGCATTTTTTCAAAAGCTGGTGCTTCTTGCAAAAACTGCGCATTTTGTTCCGGCGTACAAAACCCCATGACGGGCTCAACACCGGCCCTGTTATACCACGAGCGATCAAACAGTGTCATATTGCCTTTGGTGGGAAGATGCGCGATATAGCGTTGAAAATACCACTGGCCCTGCTCCTCGTCTGTTGGCTTGGCAAGCGCCACGACTTTTGCCGAGCGCGGGTTGAGGTGCTCCATAAACCGCTTGATAGAGCCTCCCTTGCCAGCTGCGTCACGCCCTTCGAACACAAGCACCACCCGTTCGCCCTGATCGCTCACATGGCGCTGCAATTTCGCAAGTTCAATATGCAAGGAATGAAGTTCCCCAACATATTCCTTGTTTTTCATACGCTTGGCATAGGGGTAAGAACCACTGGCATGGGACTGTTCATCAATCCAGTTTGGCAACACCTCCTGATTGAGGTCAAAGTCAGAAAAATCACCTGCTGCTTGATCAGCTTTATTGCCCACGATTGCGCTCCATATCCGGTTTGTAAAACTGCCTTTAGTCATAGCACAATCATATCCAAATAGCAGTTTGTTGCAACACGTGTCTTTTCGATACAACAGGTAAGGTGCAGTAAAAACGGGCACGCAAATCAATGCGCACCCGGTTTAGAATTCAAAATATTAGAAGCGGTGTCTAATCACCGCCCTCAAAGGCTGCCTTGAGACGCCAGATATGTTGACTAAGGGGGGTATTGCCGTCTTGATCATCGTGATCTTCCTCAGCCGTATCGCGGATCATACGATCCAGCTTCACTATACGATCATAAAACCGCAAGCTGCGCTCAACCAACTCCTTCATTGAGGTCGGAAGCTCGTCATAACCCTTGGCTCTGGCAAAGGAACCAATAGCCTGCAATTTAACCTTATGTTCCTCTTCTTCCGCCTGCTCAAGGGTCATTTCACCCTCATTGACAGCGCGACGAATAAGCAACCAGGACGCCAGCTGCATCAGTCGCGTGGTCAGGCGCATGCTTTCGGTCGCATAGGCAAAGGATAATTCTGGCTGAAGTTTTTTAGCCTCAAGACGACCGTCCCCTTCAAGATAGCCAGCGGCTTCTTCTACAAGGGCCATGCCTTCGCGAAAGACATCTTTGAAATTGTCGGATTCGACATATTTCTCGCCAAACGAAATGGCACTATCATCATTCACACGACTACTATCAGCAACTCTCTTTAAAACCATTGATACAACCCACTTTTATAACCGTACATACGCGCACAGTACCACAAACGAATCACCATGTCATATCACTATACTATAGTGTCGTGACATTATCGTTAATGGTGGCAAAAATATTCGACAATATCTTGACCTGATAAAGGCAAAAAAAAGAGTCGCCAAGGAAAATGGCGACTCAGAAAGTTTGCAGGGAGGCGTCAAACAAAGCAGATAATGTCAACTGCTTGTTTGGTCCAGCGCAAGGCTAGATGAATCTAATCTATCCCATTATCCTTAATGCTTTCCTAATTCACACGCCCTCACCCTTGGTCTTGGGCAGCTTGAGCCGGATATGCAGCTCTCGCAGTTGTTCGGGGTGAACATTGTCAGGCGCGCCCATCAACAAATCTTCTGCTTGCTGATTCATGGGGAACATCGTGACTTCACGAATATTGGGCTCATCGCACAATAACATGACGATGCGATCAACTCCCGGCGCTATGCCACCATGCGGAGGGGCACCATATTGCAAGGCACGCAACATGCCACCAAATTTGTCCTCCAGCACCTCGGTGCCATAGCCGGCAATATCGAACGCCTTATACATGATTTCGGGCAAATGGTTCCGGATGGCCCCAGATGACAGCTCAATACCATTGCAGACAATATCGTACTGATAGGCTTTGATATCCAGCAGTTCTTCATCGCTTTTGGCATTTGTGAGCACATCAAGCCCGCCTTGTGGCATGGAAAACGGATTATGGGAGAAGTCGATTTTCTTGTTTTCTTCATCCCATTCAAACATTGGAAAATCAACAATCCAGCAAAAGGCAAACTTGTCATTATCTGTGAGCTCCAGCAGCTCACCAACCCGTACGCGCGCCCGTCCGGCAAATTCTGCGAAATCCTTGGGATTGCCAGCGGCAAAAAATACCGCGTCGCCATCTTTCAGGCCAAGTTGATCGCGCAAGGCCATCGTGCGCTCTTCGCCAATGTTTTTGGCAACTGGACCAGACCCCTTGCCCTCTTTGAAAAAGATATATGCGAGACCTGGCTGTTTTTCTTCCTTTTGCGCCCAGCCATTCATGCGATCGCAAAAAGCCCGTGATCCGCCGGTTGGCGCGGGAATGGCCCAAATAGCATTTTTTTCGTCTTTATCAAGAATGCCCGCAAAAATGCCAAAACCACCACCGCGGAAATGTTCACTGACATTTTCCATGATCAACGGATTGCGTAGATCGGGCTTGTCAGATCCATATTTGCGAAATGCTTCATCAAAAGGAATCTTGGGGAAGTCTTTGGCCACTGGTTTGCCACCAAACTCTTCGAACAGTCCCAGCAACATGGGTTCAACGGCTTCGAACACATCTTCTTGCGTGACAAAACTCATCTCAATATCGAGTTGGTAAAATTCGCCCGGTGAACGGTCCGCCCGTGCATCTTCATCGCGAAAACAAGGAGCAATCTGAAAATAGCGATCAAAGCCAGCCATCATGATGAGCTGCTTGAATTGCTGGGGGGCTTGCGGCAAGGCATAAAATTTGCCTGGATGCACACGGCTTGGCACCAGAAAATCGCGCGCCCCTTCTGGGCTTGATGCCGTCAAAATCGGCGTTTGATATTCCATAAATCCCTGTTCAACCATCCGGTTGCGCATGGACGAGATGATTTTTGAGCGCTTGACAATATTGCCGTGAATGGTTTCACGACGCAGATCAAGAAAACGATATTTCAAGCGCGTATCTTCGGGATAATCTGGCTCGCCAAAAATGGGTAATGGCAACTCTTCTGATTTGGACAGCACTTCCAGCTGTTCGATCCGCACCTCAATACGCCCTGTGGGGAGGTCTTTATTGATGGTTTCGTCGGATCTCGCCACCACAGGGCCATTTATACGCACAACCCATTCAGCATGAATATTTTCAGCTTTCGAGAACTCACTCTCGTCGGGCTCCACCACACACTGAATTAGGCCATAATGATCACGCAGATCAATAAATAACAAGCCTCCATGATCCCGGATACGATGAACCCAGCCAGACAGGCGGACCTGATCACCGACATTTTTTGCTTCAAGCTCACCGCAATTATGGCTACGATATTCATGGGTCATTGGTTTTTGTCTCCACCAAACATTGTTTGCGCGCAACAGCACACGGGCCTAAGCGTTTGTCAAGCATGACAGCAATTGACACTTGTGCTCATTCTGTGATTGAGAACTAACGCTTCACTTTGTATAGTCAAGAAAAGAAGCACAAAGGTCCCCATTGTCTTTTCATTTGAGACCCGCTTATCACCTGTCCTGAACGCATCTGTTTCTGGACCTACGGGAAAACATATCTATGAGTACTCTTGATCAATCACCGGCTTCAAGAGAAGAAAAATTCAGCTTTGACGAGCGCCTTGAAGGTATGCGGATGGCTGGACTGTTAACGGCGCAAACCCTCGACATGCTGGTTGAACATGTCGCGCCCGGCATACGCACGGATGAGCTCGACAAACTGGCATTCGAATTTGCCATGGATCATGACTGTATTCCCGCTCCCCTTAACTATCGCGGTTTCAAGGGCTCCATCTGCACCTCCCTTAACCATGTTGTATGTCACGGCATCCCTGGCGCGCGCACCTTGAAAGAGGGAGATATCATTAATCTCGACGTCACCCTTATCAAGGATGGCTGGCATGGTGATAGCAGCCGCATGTTTCCCGTTGGAGAGATTTCCCGCAAAGCCGAGCGGCTGATTGATATCACCTATGAATGCCTGATGCGCGGTCTCAATGTGGTGAAAGATGGTGCGACGACTGGTGATATCGGCCATGCAATCCAGACTTACGCCGAATCTGAAAATTGCTCTATCGTACGCGAGTTTTGCGGACATGGTCTGGGGCGTGTTTTTCATACCAAGCCCAATATTCTGCATTATGGCGAAGCTGGCAGAGGCACACGCCTTAAGTCTGGTATGTTCTTTACCATTGAGCCCATGATCAATCTGGGGCGCCCTGATGTGAAAGTGCTGGGCGATGGCTGGACGGCCGTCACGCGAGATAAATCACTGTCGGCGCAATTCGAACATTCGATAGCTGTAACCGATACAGGCTTTGAAATATTCACCAAGAGCCCTAAAAAACTCGACAAACCCCCTTATAATTTAACATGATCGACAAACCTCCAGTGTCAAAAAAAGCACCAACAATATTGACCGACAAAGAGGCCGAACAGGTTGTGCATGCCAATGCTCAAAAACTGGGACTGCTGCCCCGTGAAAACGCAAAAACTGACATCGACCCAACCTTGTTCGACGATATTACGATGGCCAGTGCCGCATTTCCAATCGAACCAGAAATGCAGAATGTAGCAGCTAATGTGCCAACTACAACTGCATCCCCAAAAGAACCTACTGCTCCCTCCCCGCACTTTCACGGGCACCGAGAACGGCTTAAGCAACGCCTCCTCGACAGTGATGGCGAAGCGCTGGCTGATTACGAGCTATTGGAAGCCCTCTTGTTTCGCGCCCTGCCGCGCCGCGACACCAAGCCCATCGCCAAGGAACTATTGCTACGCTTTGGCAGCTTTTCCGAAGTAATAAACGCGTCAGAAGGGGAGTTGCGCAAGATTAAATGGATCAAGGATGCAGCCATCGGTGAGTTCGCACTCATAAAAGCTGCAACCCGGCGACTATTGAAAACCGCGGTAGTTAAGCGGCCGGTTCTCACGTCCTGGGCCAAAGTCCTCGATCACTGCCGGGCCGCGATGGCATTTGAACCACGAGAACAATTCAGGATTTTATTCCTCGACAAGCGCAACCGGCTGATCCTTGATGAAGTCCAGCAAACCGGCACGATTGACCATGCCCCCGTCTATGTACGCGAAATCTGTCGCCGTGCCCTCGAGGTCAATGCTACCGCGCTCATTCTTGCCCATAATCACCCTTCTGGCGATCCGACCCCCTCACGCGGCGATATAGAAATGACCAAAGAGATTGTCAAAATTGCCGGAGGCCTTGGCATATCTGTGCACGATCACATCATCATCGCCAAGGAAGGTCATGCCAGCTTTAAGGGGCTGGGCTTGATCTAATCACCTGGTCACTTGACTGAGCTCCTACCGGCAGCAATAAAAAAGCCCCAAACCCCACTAGCGAATGAGGTTTGGGGTTATATTTATCTTGAGATCAAGAAACTTCCTCCTGTTGGGGAGCAAACTTTTCTAAGATCCTTCGCGCAATTCCTTTTTCGACAATTTGCCGATCATGGTCTTGGGCAGTTCATCGCGAAATTCAATTTCAGCTGGTTGCTCGATTTTCGAAATTTCACCTTTCAAGAATTCAAGAATTTCCTCAACTGTAGCGGTATGCCCATCCTTGAGCTTGATAAAGGCTTTAGGAGCTTCACCGCGATATTTATCGGGAATACCGATAACTGTCACCTCTTCAACAGCCGGGAAGCGATATATCGCCTCTTCCACCTGACGAGGATAGATCTTGAAGCCAGAAGCAATAATCATGTCCTTGAGACGATCTACGATATAAATGAAACCATCTTCCGCGATATAGCCAACATCGCCGGTGCGAAAATATCCATCCACGGTGACTTCCGCTGTCGCCTCTGGTCTCTTCCAGTATCCCGGCATGACTTGTGGACCTTTAATGCAAATCTCGCCAGACTCCGTCAGAGGCATTTCGACAGTAGGGTCATCAATCGAACGAATCGATATCATCGTGCCTGGTACGGGCACACCGATGGATCCATCGCGCGGCTCGCCATCGACGGGATTGGCTGTTGCCATGGGAGACGTCTCCGAGAGACCATATCCCTCAATCATTTTGCATCCAGAAACCTCGGTGAACTGCTTGCGGATTTCTCCGGGCAGTCCAGCTCCCCCCGATATGCAAAGTTTCAAAGACGAAAGGTCGATACCTTTAATACCTGGAAAATTGAGCATAGCAGTATAGATTGTCGGCACACCCGGCATAACAGTTGGCTTGCGCTTGGCGATTAGCTTCAACGTGTCTTTCATCTCAAATTTTGGCACCAGTAGCAACTCCGCGCCATGCGCGACTCCGAAATTAAGAATGGTTGTCATGGCAAACACATGGAAAAACGGCAATATACCAAGGATTTTCTCAGTACCCGGCTCCAGATTGGTCGCCCAATCCAGGATCTGCGCTACATTTATCGACAGATTTCCATGGGTCAACATGGCACCCTTGGGTACGCCGGTTGTGCCGCCCGTATATTGCAAGACGGCAAGATCATTGTGAGGATCAATGTCAACCTCGACCGGCTCACCAGTGTTAAACATCACTTGTTCGGCAGAACTGATTTTGTCGATCTGGGGGGAATTGCGCCATTTAGCCACTTCCTTGCCTTTGACCATCTTGAACAAAAAGGATTTAACCGAGGGCAATAACCCGCTAAAATTAGCGATCACGGCTCTTTGCAAGACACCTTTTTCGATCAAGGCTTCGACTTTATCAAACATTAATTTAAGATCGAGGGTGATCATCAACTCGGTTTCGCTGTCACCGATCTGATATTCCAGTTCAGGGATGGTGTAGAGAGGGTTGAAATTGACCACGCAGGCCCCGGTTTTCAAAATGGCATAATAGAAAATAATGTAGGTCGGGGTGTTGGGTAGCAACAAACCCACCTTGCTGCCTTTGCCGATCCCCATATCAGATAAACCTCTGGCGGCGCGATCAACCAGTTGGCCCATTTCACCATAGGTTATGGTGCTGCCTAAAAACTCCGAACAGACCTGCTTCCCATAAGTGGCAACCGCCTGATCAAAAATATCTGACAAAACACGTGGCGGATAGATTTTGTCCCACGAAAGACCAGGAGGATAATGTTGTGTCCAAGGGGGTTGGGCTGATGTTTCTTGCATAATCGTCTTTTTCCCTTTTTTTGTTGGCCAGGTTCGCAAGCGACGCAACGCCCCGCCGTTAAGTCGACCCGTTGCCTATATACCATAGCATAAAAACAACCTGTGTCGCTCTAAAGCATGTTTGCCTTACCCAATTCAGGCATGGAGCACTCTGACGCATCTCTTGAAAACGCCTAAAACGAGCATATTATGAGTGCTCATCTAGTACGCGACAATTTTATACATGGACTTTTTTGTATTTTAATGTTGCATCTTGCAAAGACCTGTAGCATCGGGCGTTCAACTTTGGCTGGACTCTCCAGGCTATTAAGATTATTTCATATTGCGGCTTGAATAAGTTACCATTTCTGATTATCCAACAGACATGGTAAGTAAAGTGCCGTATTATGTAGCCCCAACTAAACAAAAGGGGTCGAGGAGCGCATTATGGATGAAGTAGCAACGAAGATCGTCGAGATCCTCAAGAAAAACATGAAATCGCAACCTGACAAGGAAATTGATATGGAGACGGAATTGACCGATCTTGATATCGAAAGCCTCGATTTGGCTGTGATTGTGTTTGATATTGAAGATACGTTCTCGATTGAAATTCCGTATAACGCCAACGAAGAAAGCGGTGACTTCAATACCGTTGGAAGCGTTGTCGAAAAAGTTCGAGAACTGATTGGAAATTCTTCCGACGCGGTTGCTTGAACGTAAAAAGACCAAACGATCCGATTGCAAATTTTTACCATTTGTAATCCGCCGGGGAGCCCGCCGACTGCCCCCTTCACTTCGGGTCACTTGAAACCATCTGGTCGGCCTCAAACTGGCAAAATATTCAATGAATAAAGTAACAGAACAACGACGAGTTGTTGTGACCGGACAGGGTGTTGTTTCACCCGTCGGTACAAAGGTTGATAAATTCTGGGCCGCACTGAAAAATGGCGATAGCGGCCTTGGCCCCATCACTTTTTATGAAGTCACCGATGATCTGCGCTGCAAGATAGCCGGTGAAGTTCATGATTTTGATGTGCAAAAAGATGTCGGCAATATCGATGTCGTCCGCGCCGACCGCTTTTCTCAGCTCGCAACCAAAGCAGCGATGGAAGCTGTCGAGCAGTCTGGAATCAAGGATCTTCTAGCCAAAGATGGTTCACGCACTGCTTGTATCATTGGATCTGGCTCAGGGGGACTGACGACGCTTGAGACCGGCTATCGTGATCTCTATCGCGACAAGATTATGCGTACCAATCCACTGACTTTGCTGCGCACGCTTGGCAGCTCTGCTGCCGCTCATGTGTCGATGATGTATAATATTACCGGCCCGACCTTTGGTGTCGTCAGCGCTTGCGCGACGGGTTCCCATGCCATGGGACTGGTTTATCAGATGATCAAATATGGTCAGATCGATGCGGGCATTGCTGGAGGATCGGAAGCAAGCCTCAATTGGGGCGCTCAACGCTCCTGGGAAGCTTTGTTCGTGCTGTCAAATACTGGCTGTTTCCCATTTTCCAAAAAGCGCAATGGTACGATCTTGTCTGAAGGCTCTGGCATCATGGTGCTGGAAGAATATGAACATGCCAAAGCCAGGGGTGCGAATATCCTTGCTGAAATTATGGGATTTGGTATGACAGCGGACGCTGGCGACATGGTTCATCCCAAAGTTGAAGGGGCCGCGGGAGCCATGCAGATCGCCCTCGATGATGCCGGTCTCAAAGCCGAACAAATCGATTATATCAATGCTCATGGCACGGCCACCAAAACCAACGATGTCACCGAAACCAATGCCATCAAATCAGTATTTGGCGATGCAGCCTATGATGTATCAATCTCTTCGACCAAGAGCATGCACGGACATATGCTGGGGGGTGGATCACTTGTAGAGGGGGCCGCATGCATCAAGGCCATGCATGATAATTTCATCCCACCCACAATTAATCTCAATGATCCTGATCCCGATTGCGACCTTGATTATACGCCCAATGAGGGACGCGAACGCGAAGTGACCTATACCATGAATAATTCACTGGCCTTTGGTGGATTGAATACGGTGGCCATCTTTGGCCCCGCTCCAAAATAGTCATTTTAAGCAACTCTATTTGTTCCCGCACGCAAAGCAGGAGCGGTAGGCTGCTGGCGACGTGCCTGCAACGCGCTTGAAGGCTGCTCGAAAGGTTTCAAGCGAGTTGTAACTGCATTGTTCGGCAATATCTGCCAGCGAGAAGCCTGACATTTCCAGCAATTCTTGTGCGCGGTACATGCACCCTCGCTGTAACCATGCAATAGGTGTCATTCCCACGGATTCATTGTACCGCCTCAGGAAAGTGCGCTCGTTCATATTCCTCTATGCAGCAAGATCGTTCAATCCGGGGTCATCTTGCATAAAGGTACGAAAAACCCCTCAGGATTTTATTATGGTGCAATAACCTCAGAACCGGGACAAAAACGAACCCCTGTTAATGCACCATAGTATTGCAACATGTTTTGTAGGGATTTGGCTGCTTTGCAGGTTGTGTTTAGTACCGTTGCAATAACCCTCGTTTTGCAACGGGAGTTATCTGGGGCGGTGCGGATATGATGCAGGTGTGCTATCTGTGTCAGAGGGTGGGCCGCAAATGACCCGATCCGGACTTTTAACTGTAACTACCACGCTTCGATGATCATAAAAGGTTATCGCCATATGTCTACGAATAATAGGCCAAAATAAAGTGATCTCCTTTGGTTGTACCAAATTAACAAAGCATTGTCCCCGGATTCGGTAGAGACACGATGTATAAGGGGAGGTTATAAAGGGAACGCAACGAACTACGTCCCATTTATCAAGTTTTTGTAATTACATGGATTAACGTTTTATCAATCCAAGACCAAAAATAAAGACGATAGCGCCAATAAGAGCGCTGATGATCGAACCGATCATACCACCTCCAATGGATACACCCAACACACCTAGTAGCCATCCCCCAACGAACGCTCCAATGATGCCGGTAATGATGGTATCAGCGATGGGATTACCCGTTATTCTCAGCCCACCACTCTTCATTATTTGGCTAGCCAACCAACCAGCAACTCCACCAACTACCAGCCAGATTACAAGTGCTTCAAGTGTCATTATCTTTCTCCAAATTTGAGGTCCATCATGCTCAACAGTGAGTACTTATAGACGCTCGGCATATCAAGTGATATTGTAGAAGAAATTAAGAGCACGGAACAGAATATTTTTATCACGACAGAACCGAAAATAAATTTCGTTGCAGGAGATGCACGGTAAGTAGCACCCCTTCAGCACTACACATGGTGAATCCAATGCTAACATATAAGTGTATTTCTATCAGGATTGCAACCTGCAGTTCAGCTCAATTGAAATAGACCAGCGGTCGCCGCTCTGTTTTGCTCTGGCAACCATTTACAATAGGCAACTTACAGAATCACTTTTTATAACAATGGGATGTGGATCTCCGTTATTGACCAATTGTGTGGTTCAGCATTCGTCGCTTCTCGCACACTCCCGGATCAGTAATCATAGCGTTAATAGTTCCCGTTGCAGAGCCTATCGCCAGATCTCCGTCGATTAAATCCGTGGGATTTACAGATGCCCCATCCGAAGAATCAAAATTTCTGGCGTTAGGAAGAAACCCGTTGATGGCGCACTACCATCTGAGGGAATGGAATTGTCCAGCCATGAATATTAACCGCTTCGACCAGCAAACTCATGATATCGCGCTCAATGTCTTCAAAGAAGGAAGCAACATGTCCCGGTAGTTCGGCTTCAACTTCATAGATAAGCGCCGAATCTCCAGCTTTATAGAGATCCACATCAAGTTTTTTAATACCATCCGTGCTGAGCAGTTTTACCAAACCAGCATGTACGTGATCACGCAGTTTATTTGGAATTTCCGAGGTTGCAATTTTCTGATGTTTGTAGTCTAGGCCAAACTCTATTTTGATCCGAAAACCTGTTGATAAATTCTTCGGCGCTAATCCTAAGAAACCTGCAGTTTCATATGTCACCAATGATCCGCCCAATTCCTCGATCTGGACAAGCGCCGGGGTCTGGCTAATGACCTGACCGATGCGGTCTCCCTCAAATTGCACCCAATTCCCTTTATTTGTTGGAAACCAGGGTTCATTATTTCCCGATGGCCGCGAATGCAAACCTACCAATTCACGTACCGGTAGTGTAAAGGCACCGCCTTCAAGGGAAGGGTTGACAAGATCCGTATGAAAATCAAGGCGTTCGACAAGCCAGGGAACGCCTGCCAGTGTCACCCGCTCGCCTTCTTGCACTGCTCCCAAATTGAGCAATAAGACGACCTGCTCGACAATTTCAGGCAGCATCTTCAATCCTAACCATGCGATTCCCAGTGCAAACAGCGAGGCGACACCAAGCAGCACCCAATCAGTCAATGAATTGAATACGACCAACATGGCTATAAAAGCGACGAAAAAACTGAAAACCCTGAACAGCAGCGTGATGAGTCTTGTCAGGAAAGTGCGGGGAAGATTGCGCTTTTTTTGGATCCACCCCGAAAGCTTCGCGATCAGGTTTGCGATCAGCAACACGCCACCAAAGGCTGTTATGGCAAGCAATAAGTTGATGCCGCGGGTACGGATAAAATCGGTAGCAAAGCCGCCAATACCATCTGAGCTCTTGGCATGTTGATTATGAAGCAGGGTGAGCCGTTGATCAGTCGCTTCTTTGAGATCGAGCGCTTCCCTTTTGTGTTTCTGCCACTCTTTAGTTATTTTTTTCAAATGTACACGTGTCGCAGTTTTGCCTTTCGGCTTGTCTGCTTTTTCGATTTCACTGAGTAGAGATAGTCTGTCCATGGCGCGTTCAGCGATCTCAACTTTTTCCTTGGCGCTGGCCAGGGTGATTTTGAGCTCATCTATTTTACGCGCGTCCGCGGTGGCATCTTTCATCATCTTGATGAAGGGTTGTACGAGACTTACCAATTCAGCCTGAAGATCGAATTTTTGCTCGCCATCGTCCTTTGCATCGTCCGAAGAGACGCCAGTGGAAAGGGCTACTATCTGCTTTTCAGTTTTTTCGAGTTTACTGTTCGCATCTTTGATTTTCTCTTCAACTTCTTTTTTGGTGGCGTCTTCTTTAGCTGCTTGGAGTTCCGCTTTAAGCCCTTTCACCATTTTTTCCTGCTCTTTGCGTGTTTCCAGCCAGTTGGTGAGCGTCTTGAGGGCGTCAGCGGCTTCCTGACGACGTTTTTCCTTTTGTTTTAGCTCTTGCTTTGTTTTCTCATCAAGCTCTTGCGCATGCAGATACGCTCCCAACGGAGAATGGCACAAGCAAATGATCAGGCAAAAAAATAGGGGGCGAGTGAATACCATATGAAAGCTACCTTAATGCTTTTTGACCGGTCTATCCGAAGTGAGATAGCCTTGTAAAGAAGGAAGAGGATGCTGAAGGTTTTTTTATTTTTACGTTTATCAGAGAACAACTGTATTTTACCGGGGCCTCATTGATTAAAAGCACCATTGAAAATAATGCGATGTTTCAGGTTCCTTTTCACCGCTATTGCAATGTCCGCCATTGTTCAGGTTTTCGGATGCCGACTGGGCAAGCTCTCGCTTTACACAAGCCTGTCAGGTCGGCGTTCGAAAAACCCTCGTTATTGCAACATATTGATTGGCGAATTCTTACCCCAAAATGGGAATGTTCAAATAACTGTGTCATTTGAATACTCCCCGATTGAGATCAATATGAAAATCAATCCACTACAACCCATTGTCGTCTGCACCTGATTGCACATTGCTCTGAATAGCCGGAGTTTTTGCTAGATAGGCAACCAGCGTTACAAATGCCCGCTCATCCATAGCCCCTACCCCTCGCCGATTTCCAGCTTGTCTTGCAGTAGTTTGTTGACGGTTTGCGGGTTGGCTTTGCCTTTGGTTTTTTGCATCACCTGCCCGACGAACCAACCGATGGTTTTGGGTTTGGTTTTGAGCTGTTCGACCTGTTTGGGATTGGCGGCAATGATGTCATCGACAATGGCTTCGAGTTCGCCGGTATCTGACATCTGTTTAAGGCCTTTGGCTTCGACGATATCAGCAGGCTTACCACCCTCTTCAAGGACTATTTCCAATACGTCCTTGGCAATCTTGCCTGATATGGTGCCATCGGATATGAGATCGATAAGCTGCCCTAGCTGGTCGGGTGAAACTCCTGCTTCATGAAGCGGAACCCCTTTGGCGTTTGCATGTCCGGACAGATCCCCCATCACCCAGTTAACCGCGAGTTTGGCGTCTCGGCCCCTGGCGACCAGCTCGAAATAATCGGCAGAAGCGCGCGCAGCGATGAGAATTTCAGCATCATAGGGCGACAGGCCATATTCAGACATGAAGCGATTTTTTTTGTCATCAGGTAATTCCGGCAACTCTTTTCGTAGTTTTTCGACAAGCGCATCATCAAATTCAAGCGGTAAAAGGTCCGGATCGGGAAAATAACGGTAGTCATGCGCTTCTTCTTTCGAGCGCATGGGGCGCGTTTCGCCCTTTTTGGGATCGAATAAAAGCGTCTCTTGGTCGATGCTGCCGCCATCTTCGAGCACATCAATTTGTCGATTGATCTCATAGTCGATCGCCTGACCGATAAAGCGGATGGAATTAACGTTTTTGGTCTCGGTACGGGTTCCCCAGGGCTCACCGGGGCGACGCACAGAGACATTGACATCCGCGCGCATTGACCCTTCATCCATATTACCATCACATGTTCCCAGATAGCGTAAAATGGTGCGCAGTTTGGTGACATAGGCCTTTGCCTCTTCAGCCGAGCGCATATCGGGATAAGACACAATCTCCATCAGCGCCACGCCAGAGCGATTGAGGTCAACAACAGAATGCTTGAGATGCATTTCATGATTGCTCTTGCCGGCGTCCTGTTCGAGATGCAAACGCTCAATACCGATGGTAACGGTGGTACCATCCTTCAAATCCAGAATAACATCTCCCTCGCCGACAATGGGGTGCTTGAACTGGGAAATCTGATAGCCCTGGGGCAAATCTGGATAAAAGTAATTCTTGCGATCAAAGACCGAGCGATTATTGATCTTGGCACGCAGCCCAAGCCCCGTGCGGATTGCTTGATGCACACATGCTTCATTGATCACAGGCAGCATGCCAGGCATCGCCGCATCCACCAGCGACACATGATCGTTTGGCTCACCACCAAACTCAGTCGAAGACCCCGAAAACAGCTTGGCGTTACTGGTCACCTGCGCATGGACCTCCAGCCCGATCACCACTTCCCAATCACCGGTCGAACCCTGAACAAGGTTCTTCTTTTCAGTTTCGCGCGATTCTTTATACATATTTTATTTCTCTGATTTTTTTTGAAGTTTTTCCATTTCATATTCGATGAACCAGCCCATCATCTGGCGCCACAAGGCTTCGGCGAGCTGTGGAGGAACGTCTCTCTCTTCAGCCCGGGTGCGCACTTTTTCGATCACTTCATTGATACGCCAGGGAACCGCGGCTTCATCTGGATTGTCCTTTAATTGCCAGGCCCTATCCACATAGCCAAAACGCTCGGCAATCAAATCAATAAGCTGTTCATCAAGCTGATCGATCTCACCGCGCACATGCGCCATGCTCTCGCAATCCTGGGGCTTTCTCTCTTTCATCGCATAATTTCCTAAAAAGTGTTTCTTAGACCCACCACTTGTCCGGTGTAGGTAACAATCCAGCGGCGTCTTCCAGTGTTTGCGCCACACGCAGCAAACCAGCCTCATCAAACGGTTTGCCGATCAGCTGCAGACCAAGCGGCGTGCCTTCCAAAGATAGTCCAGACGGTACGGAAATGCCCGGCAGTCCTGCCATATTGGCGGTCACAGTGAAAATATCATTGAGATACATTTCAACAGGATCATCGCCGCCCTTTTCGCCAGGAGCAAAAGCTGGACCTGGTGTTGTTGGCGTCAATAAAACATCAACTTTTTTGTAGGCTTCATCAAAATCGCGCTTGATAAGGGTGCGCACCTTCTGGGCTTTTAAATAATAAGCGTCATAATAGCCTGCAGACAAAACATAAGTTCCGATCATGATACGGCGCTTGACCTCGGCGCCAAACCCTTGCGCCCGCGTATTCTCATACATGTTGAGAATATCATCTCCTTCTGCCCGCAGCCCATAGCGCACGCCATCATAGCGCGCAAGGTTCGAGGACGCTTCTGCTGGGGCAACGATGTAATAGGCCGGTAGCGCATATTTAGTGTGAGGAAGACTCACATCAATAATTTCAGCCCCCTCGCTTTTCAGCCAGTCAATGCCCTTTTGCCAGAGCTGCTCTATTTCGTCCGGCATACCCTCCACGCGGTACTCCTTGGGAATCCCGACCTTCATCCCCTTCACACCATCGCGCAGTTTTTTTTCATAGTCCGGAACCGGAAGATCAACGCTGGTCGTGTCTTTGGCGTCATAGCTGGCCATACTCTTTAGCATGATAGCCGCATCTTCCACGGTGCGGGTAATGGGCCCGGCCTGATCAAGCGAAGAGGCAAATGCCACCACGCCCCAGCGCGAACAACGGCCATAGGTTGGCTTCATGCCCACCGTCCCGGTAAAAGCGGCTGGCTGGCGAATAGAGCCACCGGTATCAGTTGCCGTTGCGCCCATCACCAGGCGTGCGGCAACGCTGGAAGCGGAACCACCACTGGAGCCACCGGGCACCAGATGGGCATCATCGGCCTTGCGCTTCCAGGGGTTAATGCAGTTGCCGAAATAGCTGGTCTCGTTACTGGAGCCCATGGCGAACTCGTCAAGATTGAGTTTGCCGATCATGACGGCCCCATCGTCAAACAGGTTCTTTGTGATGGTCGACTCATAAACCGGTGTGAATTTATCGAGAATATGTGAGCCAGCGGTGGTCTGCACATCTTTAGTGCAAAACAAGTCCTTGATACCAAGCGGTATCCCCTCAAGTACGCCCGCATCACCAGATTTAATTCTCTTGTCTGATTGCGCGGCACGCTTAACAGCAAGTTCGAATGTCGTCACAATAAAGGTGTTGAGTGCATCATTGGCGGCATCAGTCGCCTCAATGTGGGCCTCGCACAACTCAACTGCGGAAAAGTCACCTTTTGCCAGTCCCTTGCGGGCCGTGGCAATTGTGAGATCGGTAAGTTCGCTCATAATTTATTCTACAACCTTTGGCACCATAAAATAGTGATCATCACGTTCGGGCGCATTTTTGACAATATCGTCTGGATACCCGCCATCTGTTACCACATCCTTGCGTTCAAACATTTCGCGATCAACGGCGCTGGTCATGGGCTCTACATTGTCAGTATCTACTTCAGATAACAGTTCCACGAACCCCAAAATGGACGTAAGCTCTCCCTCAAGATGCTGGACATCACTGTCGCTTACCTTGATGCGTGCCAGATGGGCAATCCGGCGCACCAGTTTTTCATCAACCTTCATAAGAACCTCGTAAATTATGCCGCGGATCCGCTCTGGACCCATGAATTATACTCGTCATAACGCTGCTTTGGCAGGCGCGCAATATAGATTGCAGTTTTGAGCGCTATCTTCTATGAAATTATTAATGGAAAACAAAGAAAAAAAACAATCCGACTATCTCGTTTCAATCGACGAGATGGAAAAGGACCTGACCATTGGCAGGCCCTTGCTCGGTCTTGATCCGGGCACCAAGACCATTGGCATCGCCATATCTGACAGCATGCATAATATAGCAACCCCCTTAAAAACGGTCCGCCGAATGAAATTTGCCCGTGATGCGGCGCAAATCGTCGAGGTCATAACAGAGTACCAAGGTGGCGGTATCATCCTTGGCCTGCCCCTCAATATGGATGGGTCGGAAGGACCGCGCGTACAGAGTGTGCGCGCCTTTGCCCGCAATCTCGCCCCCTATGTCAAGCTGCCGATCTGTTTTTGGGATGAACGCCTGTCAACGATTGCGGTTGAGCGCACATTGCTTGAAGCAGACGCGACACGCAAGAGACGCGCCGAAGTGATCGATAAAATGGCAGCTGGCTTCATATTGCAAGGTGCCCTCGACCGCATAACGCAAATCAAGGCGACGATGCGATGAGCAACATCACTTATGCGCTTGTTCCCGTGTTTGCCGTCATCATGATTGGTTTTATGCTACGGGCATCTAAATTGATCGCCGATGACGATTGGGCTGGCATCAATCACCTTTGCTATTATCTACTGCTTCCCATGCTGATCGTCAAATCCCTCAGCACTGCTGATCTTGCCGCCGCTCCCGTATTTCGTGTTGCCGCAGCAATGATTCTGGCAACCATCTGCATCTCAATCATATTGTTTGTAGCAAGGATCCCCCTGTCTAAACTGCTTGGCCTCGATAATGCTGGCTATACCAGCCTTTTTCAGGGTTCAACAAGATGGCATGGCTTTATCGCTCTGGCTATCATTGCCGCACTCTATGGCGACCAGGGGGTGATCATTGGTTCCATTGGTCTGGCGACCTTGATCCCCTTGCTCAACTTAATCAATGTCGTCGTGCTTTCGCTCTATGGAGATAGAACTGCCTCCAGCGCCCCTGGCCTGCTACGCCAACTTTCGCAAAACCCATTTATAATTGCCTGCCTTATCGGTATCTTGCTCAACCTTGCTCCCTTTGACATGCCATCGACATTAGTGACTATTCTTGATCTGGTAGGACGTGCGGCTCTTGGCATTTCCCTGTTAACGGTTGGCGCAGCGCTTAAACCAAGGCTCAATATGGCAGACTTGCGTCCCGTGTTTTCAGCCGCGATCATTCGCCTCCTTGGTATGCCGTTTTTTATGGTAACATCTTGTCTGGCACTTGGTGTCACCGGAGAGCCGCTAATCATCGCCGTGATCTGCGCTGCTGTGCCAACCGCAGCTTCTGGCTACATTCTGGCCAAACAAATGGGTGGGGATGCTGATTTGATGGCATCCATCATCACTTTCCAAGTGTTGGCCGCAACCCTCACATTGCCTCTCGTGCTCTCCTATGCCCAGAGCACTGCTGGTTAACGGGACAAGAAAAAAACGGGGAAAAATTAACGCTCGCGCACACCAGCTATTGCCGTTTGGGTAATATCGCCATATAGATCAGATTTTAATGACCATTAAAAAAAACAATCAAGCCTTTCGCCTCTCTAAACCTCATCTTCTTTCCATAGAAAATTTGAGCCGCGATGATATTATGGGCCTTTTGGATCTGGCGGAGGAGATCGCCAATCTAGATCCCCACAAAGGCCAAAAGAAAAACGTTCTCAAAGGGTTGACACAGATCAACCTTTTTTTTGAATCTTCTACCCGTACCCAAAGCAGTTTTGAACTTGCTGGCAAGAGTCTTGGGGCCAATGTCATGAACATGGCAGTTAAATCCTCATCGATCAGCAAAGGTGAAACACTGATCGACACGACCATGACCCTCAACGCGATGCGCCCCGACGTATTGGTGGTCCGCCATTTTGCCGCCGGCGCTGTCGAACTGCTGGCCCAGAAAGTTTCTTGCAGTGTCATCAATGCTGGAGATGGCAGCCATCAGCATCCGACACAAGCACTTCTGGACGCTCTGACTATCAAACGAGCAAAAAACCGCCTAGAAGCGCTTACTGTCGCCATTTGTGGCGACATCTTACACTCACGTGTCGCCAGGTCTAACATTCAGCTGTTAAGCGCCTTGAATGCCCGCGTGCGGATCATCGCCCCCTCGACCCTGCTACCCTCGTTCCCTGAACGTCTTGGCGCGGAAGTCTTTACCAGCATGGAAGAAGGTCTCAAAGGAGCCGACGTGATAATGATGCTGCGCCTGCAGCGCGAGCGCATGAATGGCAGCTATGTACCGTCAGAACGCGAATATTTCAAATTCTTCGGGCTTGATGCCGAAAAGCTGGCCTTTGCCAAACCCGATGCCGTCATCATGCATCCCGGTCCCATGAACCGAGGTGTGGAAATAGATTCGATCATCGCCGATGATCCACGCAGCGTCATTCAAGAACAGGTGCAAATGGGCGTTGCCGTCCGCATGGCGGTTCTTGAATCGCTCTCGCAACGAATGCATGACATACAGCAGGGCACGCACTAATGGTCAACAAAGACACACCCGCAACCGCCCTTATCAACGCGAATTTGCTCAACCCCATGAACGACACGCCAATACCGGGTGGCATCGTCATCCGCGATGGCCTGATCGAACAAATTTCGAGTGATTTGCGGCGCAATGCGCCCAAGGGGGCAACGGTCATTGATTGTGGTGGCCAGATCCTCGCGCCAGGGCTTGTTGATATGCTCGTTTACACGGGAGTGCCGGGGAAAGAACATCGCGAAACACTTGCAACAGCATCACAAGCGGCGCTGGCTGGCGGTGTTACCAGCATGGTGTGCATGCCAAACACAGAACCAGTGATCGATGACGTTGCCCTTGTCGATTATATCAAGCGCCATGCAACAGACCCTGGCTATATCCACATCTATCCAATGGCCGCCGTCACCAAAGGACTGCGCGGCAAGGAAATGACCGAGATCGGCCTACTCAAACAGGCCGGTGCCATTGCTTTTACCAATGGCAAAGACAGCATCCCTAATGCGAAAATAATGCGCATGGTGCTATCCTACGCCAGGGATTTTGATGCGCTTATTGTGCATTTCACGGAAGATAATGATCTAGCTGATCCCGGCGTCATAAACGAAGGGCTTGTCTCCAGTCGCCTGGGACTACCGGGGCGTCCCGTTGAGGCCGAAATCATCACACTTGAGCGAGATGTCAGGCTGGTCGAAATGACTGGTTGCCGCTATCACGCCGCTCAAATATCTTGTGCAAAATCGCTTGAGATCATTCGTAAAGCCAAAGGCAAAAACCTGCCCATTACCTGCGGTGTCTCGGTCAACCATCTGACACTAAACGAAAATGATATCGGGTCCTACAGGACTTTTTTCAAAATGCGTCCACCGCTGCGCACCGAAGATGATCGCATGGCACTTGTGGCAGGTGTCAAGGATGGCACAATCGATGTCGTGGTATCCGCTCATGATCCCAAAGACGCCGATGTCAAGCGCCGCCCGTTCGAGCAAGCATCAGATGGTGCCATTGGCATTGAGACGATGCTGCCTGCCCTTTTACGCCTGTATCACAGCGGTGATCTGAGCCTGTCCGACATTTTCCGGGTGGTTTCGTACAACCCGGCCGAAAGACTGGGGCTCAAGACCGGACAGCTGAAAATCGGCTATCCCGCAGATCTCGTGCTGTTTGATCTCATGACGCCGTGGATCGTCGATCCGTCCTTGTTGCGCTCAAAATCAAAAAACACGCCCTTTGACAATGAACGGATGCAGGGACGTGTTCTGCGGACATTTGTTGCAGGGCGCGAGCTCTATCGCTATTCTTGAACTTTGTTGGCACCAAATTACATGCCCCCTAGCAAGGAAGTCTCTTCTATGAGTATAGATCTCACGTCGAATATCTCAGTTATTGGATTTCTGCTGGGCTACCTCGCTGGCGCTATTCCTTTTGGCCTGCTTTTAACAAGGGCCTTTGGACTTGGTGACATCCGCCAGACCGGTTCGGGCAATATCGGGGCCACCAATGTGCTGCGCACCGGCAATAAAGGGGTTGCCGCCGCGACATTACTGGCGGATATGGCAAAAGGTGCCATCCCGGTTTTTATCGGGTCCAAATATGGACCAGAGACCGCCATGCTTGCTGGCCTTGGTGCTTTTCTTGGGCACCTTTTTCCGATTTGGTTAAAATTCAAGGGGGGCAAAGGCGTTGCAACCTATATCGGCGTGTTGATCGGCTTTTATTGGCCATTTGCTCTGTTCTTTTGCGGGATCTGGATGGTTACCACACTGGTCTTTAGAATCTCGTCCCTGTCAGCCTTGATCGCCGCTGCCTGCTTACCACTAATTGCTGCCACGACAGGGCAAAAAACACTTGTCTTTGTCATCATGGTGATGAGCTTGCTGGTTTTCATCAAACACAAAGACAATATCGAGCGGCTCATGCGCGGTGAAGAGACCAAGATTGGCAGCGAGGGATAGAACTATGCCCTTGTACAAATCCTCCCCTTCCGACAAAGCAACTTCCGTTACCTTAAGCGACGAGCAAAAGCTCAACTGGCTGCGCCTCATCAGATCACATAATATCGGTCCTGCCACATTCTGGCGCTTGATCAATTATTTTGGCGGTGCCGAACAAGCGCTTGATCGTTTGCCAGAGTTTCAACGCCGCTCCCAAAAGCACCAATCTCAACACCCGTCCATCACCATGCAAATGGTTGAACGCGAACTCAATGCTGCCCACAAATTTGGTGCCACGCTCGTTGCCAGAGGCGAACATGGTTATCCCCCAGCCCTTGCATATCTCGACTCGCCGCCGCCGCTTCTTTATATCAAGGGAGACGCCGACCTCGCCACATTGCCAGCGGTCGCCATTGTCGGATCGAGAAACGGCTCGGCGGTTGGGCAAAAATTCACCCGCCGCCTCGTGCAAGAGCTGGCGCAAGCTGGATATTTGATTGTTTCAGGACTGGCACGCGGCATCGATACGGCGGCCCACACAGGGGCGTTGGAAAAGGCAACGATGGCTGTGATCGCAGGAGGTATCGACAATTATTACCCGCCGCAAAACAAGGAATTACAAAGTCAGATCGAAAAAATCGGTCTTGTCATAACTGAAAACCCACCAGGCTTTGAGCCACGGGCCCGTGATTTTCCACGCCGCAACAGGATTATATCCGGCTGTTGTCTTGGGACCATTGTCATCGAAGCCAATCTGCGCTCTGGTTCCTTGATCACCGCGCGCCTTGCCAGCGAGCAAGGTCGTGAAGTCATGGCCGTCCCCGGCCATCCAACGGACCCACGAGCGGCTGGCCCCAACCGCTTGATCATGTCCGGAGCGACGATGATCACTTGCGCGAGCGATGTGCTCGACAATCTCACGCCCATGTCCGACATAAAGCGCTATGAACAAACCTCCTTGTTCGAACCCGATCCGGTCCAGCAACCAGTTGAGAAAATCTACGTCGAACAAAGCGCGCGTGAAACTGTGCTCAATGCCTTAAGCACTCAGGCCGTTGAAATAGATGAAATAATAAGGACCACAAATCTGCATTCACGTGAGGTGCGAATCATATTGCTCGAATTGGAACTAGACGGAAGACTGGAACATGATGGTGCTCAAAATATTCGATTATTGGAGCCTCTTGCATCCTAACACTTGCCGAACCTGTACGACGAAAGTCTTTTGGCGCTACCAATCATTTGGCGTTGGTTGACTCTATAGCCTCGATTCTCGCCATTGCCAATAAATATACCAATACGGACTGATCTTCTTTGGTGGCGATTCGCATCAAACGGTCCAACATATCAATAATGAAAGCGTTGGCATCGTCACCATCTGCCACCATTAGAGTATTCTCATCAAGATTTCTTCTTCCATCACTCAACTTGATGATGTTGGAGATTGGTTCATCATTTCCCATAAAGCACCCCTCTTAATGGCAACCGTTGTAAAAACCACATCTTCGTCCCATTTATCCACATAGGTTCCTTTTGTGGCATTTTGCTATATACCGATCTGATATTGCTGTAGGCGTCGCGACACACCCTTAAATTGCATCGCAATTCTTGCGCAACTTATAATTGCACATAATGCAATATAAAAATCAACCTATTGTTTTAGGTAATTGACACGAAGACTGTGATTGCGCATTTTCTTACGGCAATTAATATGAAGATTAGTGATGGGTTTTCGACATCATCGAGCGATTATACCTTGATGTCGTCTCTTTGGATAAGATTTGAAGAGACAATCGTACAATCCCATTTGTGGATATTGAACAAGTCAGAACGAGAAACGGACACCAATGAATATTGTTATTGTGGAATCGGCGGCAAAGGCCAAAACCATCAACAAGTATCTTGGGTCTGACTATAAAGTCATCGCCTCTATTGGTCACGTACGCGACCTACCCTCGCAAAACGGCTCCGTTGAACCCGACAATGATTTTACCATGCATTGGGAATCAGATCCCCGCGGTGCCAAAACACTGAAAGAAATCACAGCCGCGGTCAAAGGCTCCGACAAACTGATCCTCGCTACTGACCCTGATCGTGAAGGCGAAGCTATCTCATGGCATATTTTACAAGTCCTCGAACAAAGAAAAGCGCTCAACGGCGTCGAAGTTGAGCGCGTGGCTTTTAACGCTGTTACCAAAAGCGCCATCATGGAAGCTCTTGGCAATCCGCGCGAACTTGATACGCCCCTGGTTGACGCCTATCTGGCGCGGCGAGCTCTTGATTATCTGGTTGGCTTTACCCTGTCACCAGTTCTATGGCGCAAACTGCCTGGCTCTCGCTCAGCCGGTCGTGTGCAATCGGTCGCGCTACGCCTTGTATGTGAACGCGAGACAGAAATAGAGCTGTTTAAGCCGCGCGAATACTGGACCATTGAAGCCTTGATGAACAATGAGGCAGGAGACAAATTTACCTCCAGGCTGGTCTCCATCGAGGGGAAAAGACTCGGGAAATTCGATCTCCCCGACAAATCAACCGCCTTGCCTGCACAAAAAGCACTGCAAACGGCGTCGTTTGAAGTAAACTCTATCGTCAAGAAACCACAAAAACGCCGCCCCCCTCCTCCATTTGCCACCTCAACCCTGCAAATGGACGCCTCACGCCGCTTTGGTTTTTCCGCTTCAAGAACAATGCAAGTAGCCCAAAAACTCTATGAGGGTGTCTCAATTGGATCAGAAGCCGTTGGCCTCATCACCTATATGAGAACGGACGCCATCTCGATTGTACCTGAAGCCATTCAAGAGGCCCGCGCGGTGGTCGCCGACCGCTACGGCAAGAACTATCACCCGGAAGAGCCGCGCATCTACAAAACCAAGGCCAAGAATGCCCAAGAAGCGCATGAAGCGGTTCGCCCCACTGATTTTGCCCGTCACCCGGATGATATCGCAAAATATCTGGATGCTGATCAGATCAAGCTTTACGGCCTTATCTGGCGTCGTACTGTCGCCTCGCAAATGAGTGATGCTGTGTTCGACCGTACGACCGTCGAGATTGCTGCGACCGGAACTGGCAATGAAAAATACGGCCTGCGCGCTACCGGCCAAGTACTTCGTTTTGATGGCTTTTTGACCCTATATCGCGAAGGTCGCGAGGAAGATGACAAAAGCGAAAGTGATGATGACAAACGCCTGCCGCTAATGAACGAAAAAGAAAAACCTACCGCCCAAGCGATCAATGCTGATCAGCATTTCACCGAGCCACCACCGCGCTACTCCGAAGCCACGCTAGTAAAAAGAATGGAAGAGCTGGGCATTGGTCGCCCCTCGACTTACGCATCCACACTTAGCGTCTTGCAAAGCCGCGAATACGTACGCATCGACAAAAAGAAACTGATACCTGAAGACAAGGGACGCCTTGTCACCGCGTTTCTTGAAAGCTTCTTCGAGCGCTATGTGGAATATGACTTCACCGCTGGACTGGAAGAAAAGCTCGACATCATTTCGGCGGGCAAGCTGTCCTGGAAAGAAGTGCTCAATGAATTCTGGACCAAGTTCATCGCCAAGGTCAACGAGATCAAAGACCTGCGCGTTACCGAAGTGCTTGATGCCCTCAACGAATTGCTTGGGCCGCATGTCTTTCCAGACCCAGGTGATGGCTCTGATCCGCGCAAATGCCCAAAATGCGATGATGGACGCATCTCTTTGAAAGTTGGACGTTTTGGAGCCTTTATCGGTTGCTCCAATTATCCAGAATGCCGCTTTACGCGCCAGTTTTCAGAAAGCAATGAAGAAGCGGGAGAAACTAGCGGCAATGAGGACCGCATGCTTGGCGTTGATCCGGACACCGGCTTTGATGTGTTCTTCAAAACCGGACGCTTTGGCCCCTATGTACAGTTGGGTGAACCCGAAGACTATGACAAGAAGAAGAAGGAAAAGCCAAAACGCATGTCCCTGCCCAAGGGCATGGAGCCAGCTACTGTTGATTTTGAGCAGGCACAAAAACTATTGTCACTACCACGAGAAGTTGGCACACATCCCGAAGATGACGTGATGATCACTGCCAGCATTGGCAGATATGGGCCTTTTGTAAAGCACAAAAGCGTCTACGCCAATCTGGACAAAGACAATCCCGAAGAAGTCTTTACCATCGGTATTAACCGCGCAGTCACCGTTCTCGCAGAAAAGAAGACCAAACAGAATCGCGGTGCTACAGTCTTGAAAGAGCTTGGCGAACATCCCGATGAAACAGGCGCCGTGCAAGTGCTTGATGGTCGCTACGGTCCCTATGTCAAACACGGCAAAATCAACGCCACCATCCCCAAGGGAACCGATCCGCAAGATGTCACCATGGAAGATGCGGTTAAACTGATCGCGGAGAGGGCTGCCAAATCTAACAAGAAGAAACCCGCTCGCAAGAAAGCTGCTCCAAAAAAGAAGGCTGCCGCCAGGAAAAAACCGTCCACAAAAAATAAATCACCGGCGAAAAAGAAAGCCGCAGCGGCCAAACCCGCCGAGTAGGAATTCGCCTTGACCGACAAAAACCGACGAAAAAGAAACTCGCAAAAACGCAAAGGGAAAACCGCTTCCCCGAAGTCCACGCCCCACGCACGGCCCTTGCCAGAAAAATCGAAGATTCTGGAGTTCATCCAGTCCTCGCCGCAAAAAACCAGCAAGCGAGAGATCGGCAGAGCTTTTGGCATCAAGGGGACGCAAAGAGTTCCTTTCAAACGGCTTTTGCACGAAATGGCAGATGAAGGGCTGATTTCCGGCCCTCGCAAGAAAATATCGCGGCCCGGCGAACTGCCATCCGTGACAGTGCTCGCGATCACACATCTCGATGATGAAGGCGATCTCATTGCCCGTCCCGAAAAATGGCAAGGCGACAGCGACGCACCAAAGATCCTGATCCAATTTAATAGCCAGCGTAACAGCCGCGATAGCGCCGGTGTTGGGGATCGTATCCTTGCGAGGATCGACAAATTGCCTCACCCTGAACAAGGAAACCCACCTTATCAGGCGCGCATCATCAAGAAACTGCCAAAAGAAGATAGAGAACTGCTTGGCATTTTCCGGCGCCTTGAAGATGGCAGCGGCCAGATCGATCCAGTGGATCGCAAAATCTTGCGAGAATGGACCGTTCAGGCCAAAGACTGTACCGCTGTGACAGAGGGAGAACTTGTTCGATTCTTGCCCGCGAAACCTGGACGACATGGCCTCTCGCTCGCGACCATCAAAGCACGCCTTGGCAATCCAGACGATCAAAATACCATCAGCCTGATCGCGATTCACCACCACGGCATCCCGGACCATTTTCCCAAAGACGTCCTCGAAGAACTCGATATTTTACCGATATTGAGCGACGATAATCGTGAAGATTTGCGAGATACGCCTCTCATCACCATCGACCCATCAGACGCCCGCGACCATGATGATGCCGTTTATGCCTATCAAGACAAAGACGTTGCGAACCAGGGGGGCTTTATCGTCATTGTTGCCATCGCAGACGTGAGTTACTACGTCAATACGGGATCAAAACTGGACATTGAAGCTCTTAAACGCGGTAATTCTGTTTATTTTCCGGATCGTGTTGTCCCCATGCTACCGGAAAAAATCTCCAACGATCTTTGCTCCTTGCGCGAGCACGAGGAGCGACCCTGCCTTGCGGTTGAAATGCGTTTTGACAAACATGGCGAAAAAATTGACCACAAGTTCATGCGCGCCATTATGCGCTCCCATGCCAAGTTCTCTTATGAACAGGCACAGATGGCCATAGATGGTCATGGGGATGACGCTACGCGACCTTTACTGGAACCCGTTCTCAAGCCTCTGTGGAGCGCCTGGAAAGGGCTGGTCAAGGCGCGGGCCAGACGCCATCCCCTTGAACTAGACCTGCCAGAGCGGAAAATCATCATGGATGATGGTGGACGTATCAAGGATATCCTAACCCCGGAGCGGCTTGACGCCCATAAAGTCATTGAAGAGTTTATGATCCAGGCTAATATCTGCGCGGCGCAAACCCTTGACAGTGCCAAATCGCCGGTCATCTACCGCATTCATCCCGCCCCCTCATTTGAAAAGATGCAGTCGCTTGCCGATTTTTTGCAAACGCTCAAAATAAAGTTCGCGCGCAATGCACAGGTCAAGGCCAAACAGCTTAATGAGATCCTCGCCAAAGTCGAGGGGGGGGATCTCAATGATCTGGTCAATGAAACCATTTTGCGCTCCCAGTCACAGGCCATTTACAGCACCAAAAACGAGGGGCATTTTGGGCTCAATCTTAGCCAATACGCCCATTTCACGTCGCCAATACGGCGCTATGCCGACCTAATCGTTCACCGCGCCTTGATCCTTGCTATGGGTTTTGGCGAGGATGGGCTGGAAGACAGACAGATCGAACGCCTAACCAATATCGCCTCCGATATTTCAGACCTTGAGCGACGCGCTATGGCGGCTGAACGCGAGACCACCGACCGGCTCATTGCCTATCATCTGGCGGACAATATTGGCGCGGCCTTTCAGGGACGCATTTCTGGCGTCACGCGCTCTGGCCTGTTCGTTCGTCTACAAGACACTGGGGCCGATGGTTTCATTCCCATTTCCACCATTGGACGCGAATATTTTCATTACGATGAGCAAAGGCAATCACTGATAGGCGAAAATAGCGGCGAAACTCACCGTATGGGCGCGAACGTTTCTGTAAGGCTGGTAGAAGCGATACCAACAGCTGGTGCCCTTCGTTTCGAGTTGCTCTCCAGTGGGCAAGCGTCAA
>JAAETJ010000997.1 GCA_024228495.1 bacterium
CCGCTGATGCGAGGCGTTAGCTGCTAAAACGTGAATTGTGATACCAATTGCACCCACACGAATTGGTGATAACGGATCGCAATCTTAAGGAGACACAACAATGAAATACCACAACTTAGGACACAGCAATTTAGAAATCTCTGTCATTGGGTTGGGTTGTATGGGGATGTCGGAGTTTTATGGTTCAGCCCAAGAGGAGGAGTCGATTGCTACCCTCCATCGAGCCATAGAACTGGGGGTTAATTTATTTGATACGGCTGATATATATGGTCCCTGGACAAATGAGATGTTGGTCGGCAAAGCGATTGCTGATCGACGGGACAAGGTCGTTTTAGCCACTAAGTTTGGTGTTATGCGAAATGAAAAGGGTGAATTCTTAGGCATTAATGGTCAGCCCGACTATGTGCGCTCGGCTTGTGATGCTTCCCTCAAACGAATGGGGCTGGATCATATCGATCTATACTATCAACACCGCGTTGATCCAAATGTCCCAATTGAGGAGACGGTCGGCGCTATGGCTGAACTGGTACAAGCGGGCAAGGTACGCTACCTTGGCCTATCTGAAGCCGAGCCAGATATTATCCGAAGGGCACAAGCGGTCCATCCGATTAGTGCACTACAAACCGAATATTCATTATGGAGTCGTGAGCCGGAGCAGGATATTTTAGCCACGACTCGTGAGTTAGGGCTCAGTTTTGTTTCTTATAGTCCGCTGGGACGAGGTTTTTTGACCGGTCAAATTAAGCGGTTTGAAGATTTGGCTGAGGATGACTGGCGACGAACCAATCCTCGCTTTCAAGGCGAAAATTTTGCCAGGAACCTGGTTCTGGTTGAACGAATTACCAAGATTGCTCAAGACAAAAATGTTACTCCAGCCCAGTTGGCCCTGGCCTGGGTTTTGGCAC
>JAAETJ010000998.1 GCA_024228495.1 bacterium
CTCTATGCTCATCCCGACATTATTGAAGCAGCCGCTTTTGCAAGTCCATCCAAAAACTATGGGCAAACAGTTGAAGCAGCTGTTTCTATTCGGGAGAACTCTTCGGTTACGCAAGCAGAACTGTTGGAATTTTGCATGCAGCGCCTCGGCAAATTCAAAACCCCTGACAAAATTTATTTCCTTGATGAATTACCCAAGGGACCTTCGGGAAAAATACAGCGCATCAAGATTTTTGAATTGATTGAAAAACATCAAAACAAATAACGCGATTGTACTAATGGGTGTCGACCCAAATCAAACGAACTCTCCCTATCGAAATCAAGCAATAATCCGAGCGTCAGCCTCATTGAAAGAATGAGTTCAATCTTTTGCTTTTTTTCCTGACGGTGATAAGTTGTCGTAGGGCCGTTTTTTTCAGGTCGTGCATCAATATAACAAGAAGCGCAGGTGAAGTGGCTCAAATAAACGAATTCATCCTTTAAAAATCTTGTCAGCAACAAGATGCCAACCATAAGGCAGCCCCGAAGGGCCGCAAGGAGACTTTCAGATATGTCAGACAGTATAGTTCATGAAGTGCCACAAGAATGGGCGCAAAAAGCCTTTGTAGATAATGACAAATATCTTGAAATGTACGAGCAAAGCATTAACGATCCAGAAGGGTTTTGGGGAGAGCAGGGTAATCGGCTTGACTGGATGACGCCCTTTACCAAGGTCAAGAACACGAGCTATGCGCCCGGCAATGTCTCGATCAAATGGTATGAAGATGGCACCCTTAACGTCAGCGCCAATTGTATCGATCGGCACTTGGCCACAAGAGGTGATCAGACCGCCATCATTTGGGAAAGCGATGAGCCCGCATATGATCAAAAAATCACCTATAAACAGCTACATATAAGAGTTTGCAAATTCGCCAATGTGCTTAAAAACATGGGCGTCAAAAAGGGTGACCGCGTCACCATCTATATGCCGATGATCCCTGAAGCCACTTATGCCATGCTGGCTTGTGCGCGCATTGGCGCTGTTCATTCCGTGGTGTTTGGCGGCTTTTCCCCCGATGCTTTGGCGGGGCGCATTATCGATTGCGACAGCCATTTTGTCATCACTGCCGATGAAGGTTTGCGCGGCTCCAAAAAAGTACCTCTGAAAGCCAATGCCGATAAAGCAGTGGCACAGTGCGATATGGTGGAAAAAGTGCTGGTCATCAAGCGCACCAACGTCGGTGTTGATTTTGTCGAAGGACGTGATGTCTGGTATGGCGATGCGCTGGAAAACGTCACCGACGATTGTCCGCCAGAGGAAATGAGCGCCGAAGATCCTTTGTTCATTTTGTACACATCAGGTTCCACCGGCAAGCCCAAGGGCGTGCTGCACACAACCGGTGGCTATCTGGTTTATGCCGCCATGACCCATCAATATGTGTTCGATTATCATGATGGCGATGTTTACTGGTGTACGGCGGATGTGGGCTGGATCACTGGCCACAGCTATATTGTCTATGGACCGCTGGCTAATGGCGCTACGTCTTTGATGTTTGAAGGTGTGCCGAACTATCCAGATGCGTCTCGTTTCTGGCAGGTCATCGATAAGCACAAGGTCAATATTTTCTATACCGCGCCAACGGCCATTCGCGCCTTGATGGCGGCGGGAGATAATTTTGTTACCAAGACCGACCGCTCGTCTTTAAAGCTGCTTGGGACGGTGGGCGAGCCTATAAACCCGGAAGCCTGGAACTGGTATAATGAGGTCGTTGGTGGTAGTCGCTGCCCCATCGTTGATACTTGGTGGCAAACGGAAACTGGTGGCATCATGATCACCGCTTTGCCAGGCGCCACCAAGCTCAAACCCGGATCAGCAACGAGACCGTTTTTTGGCATTAAGCCCCAATTGATCAATGCGGACGACAATATTATCGAGGGACCGGGGCAGGGTAATCTCATCATCACCGATAGCTGGCCAGGGCAGATGCGCTCACTTTACGGCGATCACAAACGCTTTGAAGAAACCTATTTCTCCACCTATGACAATGTCTATTTCACGGGAGATGGCTGTCGGCGCGATGAAGATGGCTTTTACTGGATCACCGGCCGTGTCGATGATGTTTTGAATATTTCGGGCCATCGCATGGGAACAGCAGAAGTTGAAAGCGCTCTTGTGGCGCACGAGAAAGTTGCTGAAGCCGCGGTCGTTGGTTATCCCCACGATATTAAGGGGCAGGGCATCTATTGCTATGTCACTTTGATGACTGGCCTTGAAGGGTCCGACGAATTGAAAACTGAACTGGTGGCGCAGGTGCGCGGTGAGATCGGGCCTATTGCTAGCCCCGATAAAATCCAGTTCGCACCCGGCTTGCCCAAAACAAGATCTGGCAAAATCATGCGCCGTATCCTGCGAAAAATAGCCGAAGACGATTTTTCAAATCTCGGCGATACCTCAACCCTCGCCGACCCCGGCGTTGTCGATGACCTTATTGAGAACAGGCAAAACAGGGCTTAGGTCATGGACATGACATGAGCTGAGCACCTATTGCTCCCTCTCCCTCAAAAGGGGAGGAGGGCTGGGATAATTGGCGCGGAGAGTTTCCTTGAGATTGATGCTTTATCGCCAGACATTCAGATTCGTTGGAAGAGATGTCCGCAGCTTCCAGAATTATCGAGAGTTCTGCTCGTGTGAGAAAGGTATGGAAAACTGACGACATTCCTGATTACTCGATTTCAGCGGCTCGTTCATATTGCTTTCTATTTATCTTTTGTCCATTCACGAAGAGCGGCTGGAAGAGTTTTTTGGGAGTGCCAGTTGTAGGTTTTGCGAAAGTGGCTGTCGTCAAGCTCAAGCGAGTGGGTAAAACGCAGCACCTTGGATCCAAGGGCGGGTAATTTCTCCAATCTATGCCAGATGGGGGAGGGAAGCCTGAATCGTCGGGCGGGGCGCCCCAGCCCTTTGCGAATCATGCTGGTCATATCGACAATGGACAGGGCACCGTCATGCACCAGATAGGTGCCAGTCTTATATGTTTGCTGTTTGATAATGGCCATTACAGCATGAATGAGACTGTTGGCAGAGATAAGGCTGCGTCGTTGTGAAAGATCGGCAAAAGGCACAGGCAGAGGACTATTGAGAAGCTGTAACAGATTTTCCATACTGCCATGGTCAAGCCCGAACACTGCAGGAAAGCGCAAGACAACGGCCTCGCTGCCATATTGCTGTGCGGCGCTCAGCATGTATTGTTCGGCATTCAGTTTCAAGGTGCCATAAAGGCTTTGCGGGTGGGGGCGTGTCTTTTCGGTCAGGATTTCATCGGCATGGGTTCCGCACATGGTTTTGATCGTGCTGAGATAAAGCAGGTGGATGCCCTTTTGGGCAGCGGCTTTGGTGAGCCTTTTGGTGGTTTGCGCTCGGCTTGATGCTTCATTATTGATTGCCGTTATCGGCAGATGTTCATAGGCATTGAAACCATCAGCAAGATGGATGAGTATATCAATGTTGGCAAGCAGTGAGGCAAAATCAGTTTGAGGATTTAGTTCCTTAATGACCACCTCATCAGATGAAGGTTGTGCGGGTGCGCTGCGGCGAGTCAATACCCTGACAGAATATCCCTGTTGCGTGAGCTTTGGTAATAATCGTTTGCCAACCTGTCCGGCGGCTCCGGTTAACAGAATGCGCATGGGCTATTTCGCTGCATAGCGCTCCAGAATAATGAACAAAAAAATGAGTACAAGAATACCACATAATGCTGAAATCAGAGGTTGATGGATAGAGGTGATAGCAAACACCAAAAGCCCGAAATTAGCCGGGATAATTTTCCACAAGGCGTCGACGTGATTGCCAAGGCCCATGGCGGCCCGCTGATAATAATGCTTTTTGTGGGGTTTCCAGAAAGGTTCTTTATTGAAGATGCGCTTCAATATGGTCAAAGAGGCATCCGTGACGAAATAGGCGGGAAGAAGAAGAGCGGCGATGAGATAGCCGTCCATGGCAAGTTGGATTAACAGCCAGCCAAGCAGAAATCCAATAGAGATAGAGCCGACATCGCCAAGAAATATCTTGGCAGGGTGCCAGTTCCACCATAAGAAACCAACTGTAGCACCAGCCAATACAGTTGCTACATGAAGAGTGGGCATTTCGAAACCGATTTCCAGTCCGATAAAAATAAAACCGGCACATATGAACAGAATTTCGATGCCGGCAAGACCATCTATTCCATCCATGAAATTAAACAGATTGACGAACCATAGCCAGCTCAGGCCGGTCAAGATTCTGTCGGCCCAGAGGGGCAAGTTACTTGAAAAAACGGTTTTGTCATCGGGCAATAGGATGAGTACAGTAGTAATCGCAATAATTTGAACACTCAATCTGACCAGCTGATTCAAATGCTGCCTGTCATCTACCCAGGACAGTATTGCCAGCAGTATTGTGCTGGAGAAAATGACCCAAACGAGTTTGTCCTCGATCGGCCACGAAAAGACCATCCATGCGAACAGCGCCAGGGGAAATATGGCCCAGCCACCCCCGATGGGAACAGTTGTATCATGCATGCTTCGAGCATTTGAATTGGCAAGAATATGCCATTTGTTGAATTTGCCGATCAAATAATATGTTGAACCTAGCGCAATGATTGCCGAACTGATAAAAAGACCAGTGAATATCAGTAGATCATTGGTGGTCAATATGTGAGGTGAGAGCATAGGGTTCTTTCTGTCGATGGCATATTTTCAAGCTCATTCCTGTTCAGGTGAAGGAGGAGATTGTAGGCCTATGTCTTTCTCGCCTTTGTATTGTAATCCGATCAGCAACAAAATGACACCCCATCCATAAGCCGCTAACAACCAGCTTTGCCACATACCATAACCAAAAGCGGCGGCGATGCTGAAGGAGGTAAACATTGCATAGGCAAAGGGCCGCCTCTCCAGTTTAATTCTGTCAATAGCCCTTAGCGTCAATAATCCGATAACTAACAAAAAGGCAGCCCCAACTGCTCCCAATTCATACCAGGTTTGCAGAAACGCGTTGTGGTTGTGCCAGCCTTTGTGATCTACAAGCTTTCCTTGTCGCTTGCGCGATAGCGTGCGGTGTTGCGCTATTTTATTTGCACGGCTTGAGCGAATGCCTATCCCTAGCAGAGGGTTTGCGGGCACGAGTGTTGCTGTATAATTCCAGATATGCAGGCGGTCTCGAAAACTGTAGGGGAGTGAAGAGAGGTTCTGGAAGCCAGCAAAATGTATCGCCATGATGACAGGGACCACGCCAATAACAGTGCCCATCCAAAGGCTGTAGGCGATCAGTTTAATATGGTTTGGTGCGAAACGGGCCGTCAGCCAAGCAAAGCCAGCAAGGACAAAGGCAAGCTGTGCTGTGGCACTCTCCGTCTTGTAAAGGATAAATGCAATGGTCCCTATCAGAACGGTCAAGTACAGGCTTTTGACGATTTTGTCTATCCAGGCAAGAGCGATGAGTAGCGCGGGCCACAACAGCAGGGTAATGACCGTTACGCTATTGTTGAGATAATAGGCTGGAATCTGTTTTGCAGGACCAGCAGTTTGCACCAGGCCGGGGAAGTGCTTGGCCAAGAAGGACAAAATAGCAAAATCTGTGGCATATTCCGCAAGAAGAAAAACCATGCCGATAATGAGCCCGGAGACAATCCCCCTTGCGCAGCGATGCAGTTGCAAGGAAGACATTTGAGAGAACAGCAGGGGAGTCATACTGATGGCAAAAATAATCAGGGTCAGCCAAAGAGCTTTTTGCATCGCTGTTAGGGGATATTTTGACCATAGGGCACTTAGCAATATATAGCCGACAAAGGTCAGCGCACTGAGAAACAGTGGGTTCTTTAAGTATATCAAGAAGTTCAGCCTGCCCGCTACAATAAGAGTATAGCTGGCAAGTAGAAAAAATACGATTAGCAAGCTGACAAGAAGGCGTGGAGAGAAACTGGCAGAACTACTTGCAAGGGTTATTACCCAGGCGATTGTCAGCATGAGAGGTCCCAAAAAAGTCTGAGTGTTCCTTTTTTGAATGTTTTGGAACGCACTCAAGGCTCCTTGATCTCCTTATGAATTATGCGGGCTAGCAATATGTTGTTAACGGGATTATTTACAGTATCTTATCCTATCTGTATAATGTACATTTTGCGAATTGGCAAAGCTGGATCATTGATGAACTCGCAATCTCCCAAAATCCTGTTCGTCTGCACGGAAGACTGGTTTTTTTACTCCCATTTTTTACCATTGGTCAAGGCTGCCAAAAAGATTGAAGGTAGCCGGATTTACCTGGCCACGACCACTAGTGGCAAGCATGTTGAAATTGAACGACTTGGCGTTAAGATCATACCAATTGATTTTGATCGTGCTTCGATGCGCTTTTTATCGGCGGGGCGCGTGAGCTGGCGGCTTTATCGTCTTTTTCAACAGGAAAAGCCAGATCTTATTCACTTCATTGCCTTAAAGCCCATCGTCATCGGTGGGCTGGCGGCCGCTCGGATCGCCTTGAAAAGCGCCGCCGCCTATCATTTGACCGGGCAGGGCCTGTTTACGGTAAGCAAGGAAGCGCGCCACCAAAAGCTTACATCGGTGTTCTTGCGCTTGCTGACCTGGTATTTACGCCGACCAGACAGTTGGCTGTTTCTCGAAAACCCGGATGATGGCGAGATGCTGGGCAGATATGGCAAGGTCCCAGAGCACCGCTTGAGCATACTGGGCGGCGCGGGGGTTGATGCGGAGCATTTTTCAGCACAACCGGTTTCACAAAATGATTCGCCTGGATCGCAAGCGGTCAGGCTGGCATTTGTCGGGCGGCTAGTCTGGTCCAAGGGAGTTGACATTCTTATTGAGGCGATGGACCTTTTGCGGGCTGACGGGTTGAGTGTTGAGCTCGATCTTTATGGCGAACCAGATACGGACAATCCGCGTTCGTTGACTAGAACCCAACTTGAGAGCTGGAGCGAGCGTGCCGAGGTCAACTGGCACGGGCGTAGCGAGGATATTGTTGAGGTCTGGCACCGCGCTGATATTGCTGTTGTTCCTTCCAGAGGCGGGGAGGGCATGCCGCGCGCCATGCTCGAAGCGGCCAGTTGTGCAAGGCCGGTGATTGTTACCGATGTGCCGGGTTGTCGTCATTTCGTACGGGACGGGGAGGAGGGGATTATTGTTCCTCCTGAAGACGCAAGAGCGCTTGCCGTAGCGATTGCCAGACTGGCGAAGGACGAGGGGCTAAGACTGGAAATGGGAAATAAAGCCCGTCAACGGGTACTTGAGGGTTATACGGAACGTCATGTGGTCACTGCTGTTGCAGATATTTATAAAAAGCTGTTGAAAAAATAACGTGAAACCTGCGATTAAAAATCTGGAACTGCGATTGCATGGTATGACACCTTCGGTCTTGCGAAAGGCTTATCTGGTCATGCGCTCGGGCAGAATCATTGCGCACCACTTCTGGCTTGCCATCAGCTGTGCGCCGCGCCGGATGCTGCAAAAGAAGCTCATCCAGCTCAGCCTCAACCGCCTGCGCGATCAGCTGACGCGCTCTTGCTTGAAGCAAATCGTTCAGGGGATCAAAATCTGAGCTTTGTGCAGCCAGATCAATAATGCTATTCTCGCTCATGGTGGTGGGTCTCCTGTGGTTGACTTGGAGCCTCTCAACAACAATTCAACCAGATCCATCGCCAACCATCAAACCCTCAAACACCAGATTCCGTTATAGCTCATCTTCGATAGCCATAGCCTTTTCCAGTATTGGTTTTGGAAAAACAAAATACTTCTTCCGCTGATGGCTGTCGAAGATTGGCGATGTGTCGAACTCGTTTTGTTCGGTAGCGCTCAAAATACGGATCCTTGGCATGGTGTGCTTGTCAGGTGTCAAATTCGGCGGGCTGAGTTAAAGGTGTGTGATACCATCTCACTACGGAGCATCGCAAATGCGTTTAGCAAAAGATGATACACTTGCTGCAAACCCTTTTTTTGCCCTAAGATGAATTTTGGGGACTGACTGGGAAGACATGAGGGCACATATGAGTGATCAAAAAGAGCAACCGGTTAATCGAGGTACAGCTCACGACCCATTTGTTGTCGCTGGTTTCAGTATTGATGGCAATGATGCCTCCAACCCCAAACGATTGTTGCATGCTGTCAACGAATCCGCTCATGCGGTGCGCAATGGTTGGGTGTTTTTTCTGGCGCTAACGGCGTTTTTCTTTGTCACCGTTGCCGGGGTCACGCATAAAGACCTTTTGCTGAACTCGCCCGTAGCCCTGCCCATCTTGCAAGTAGGCATCGCCTTGAAACGGTTTTTCCTGTTTGCCCCACTGATCTTGGTACTGGTGCATTTTGCTGTGTTGTTGCAATATGCCATGCTGGCGCGCAAGACTAGAGCTCTGCATTCCTTTTTACGGGAAAAAGAAAAGCCCGGCATCTTTCGCACGCATCCCCTGCGGTTGGAGCTGTCCTCTTATTTCTTCGTCCAGGCGTTGGCTGGTCCCACCCGTTCTCCGATACTTGGCACATTCCTGACCGCGATGAGCTGGTTGACGCTTGGCCTGTTCCCGGTCGCGCTGTTGCTGTTTATACAAGTTGCATTTTTGCCGTTTCATGATGCGGTAATCACCTGGTTCCATCGGATTTATCTGGTCGCTGATTGCCTGATCATCTTGAGCATCGGTATTTTCACACGTTTTCCAGACCGGGGCTTTTGGTCGGCGCTTGGCGGTTATTTAACCAAACATAGCGTGATGTTTCTAGTGACATTAATCGGATGGCTGGCCGCACTGGCTTTTTCCTTTGGTGTCGCAACCATTCCTGGCTATTGGATGGAAAAACAGGCCATGGCGATTGCCGGGCCGCTCGGTTGGAACACCACAGTCCCCTATATTCAAGAAGGGATAGATGGTGAGCAAGGCGCAGCACAGGGGCAACAGGTCAGTAAGAAGTCAACGCGCCAGGCCTTTTGGCCAACAGCCTATTTGTTTGAAGGGGTGCCCAATCGTATCTCCGGCAAGGCAACCAGCTGGTTTTCACGCAATATTCTGGTCACCGATATGGACCTTGTGCCTTATCTCGACAAGGACCGGGAAGATGCCAATGAAGTCAGCCTGCATTTGCGCGGCCGTGATTTGACTTATGCATATTTTGATCGATCCGATCTACATCGCGCTGACTTGACTGGTGCTAAACTTGATTTTGCCAGCATGAGCGAAACCAATCTTTCACATGCCAGAATGAGAAGCGCCAGACTAACCGGCGTCAATCTCGAGCGGGCAAATCTCGCTCACGCAGATTTGAGTTTGGTAAAATTTTACAATGCAAATCTAAAAAATACCGGCATGCAATGTGCCAATTTATACTTTGCCACGATCATTGGCAGTGATTTGAGCAATGCCAAATTACCTGGCAGCAATCTTCACTATGCTACCTTGCAGGCCTCAAATCTTGGACAGGCCGATCTACAGGGATCAAATATGGTTTTTGCCAGTTTGCAACTATCTGATTTCCTAAAGGTCAATTTGCAAGGGGCCAATCTAAGCGGGGCAAATTTAACCGGTGCCAATCTGTCTGAGGCGCGACTGCAAGGCGCCGATATGGGACTTACAACAATTCTTGGCACCAATTTCGCACTCGCCCAGATCTGGCAAACCAAACCGCCCTTGGACACCCGTATCAGGTTGCAAAACCACGCCACGATCAGCTTTCAATCACTTGATTCCAGCGAGGAAACAAAGCATTATATAGATAGTTCCTGCCAGAACGACTTTGACCGGACAAACCATGTTATCGCAAAACAAAGATTGTCTGACCTCCTAGATGGTCAAAAAGTATCGGTCTGGGCCAATAGTATACAGCATAGTCTGTGGAAATCACCCTCCTCGCGCGACGATCAAGACAGCCGCAAAAAACGCAAGGTTGATTATACGAATGCCCTCGTGGGGCTGGCCTGTGCAAGTAGCAAAAACAGCACCTTACTGGCACGCCGCGTTATTACGATGGGTGGTATGGCAAACTTTGCAGGTGAACGGGTGCTGTTGCGTACAAAACTGTCTGCCAAGGATTGTCTGGCGGGGAAAAACATTTCTGTAGAGCTGCTAGCCAAACTGAATAAAACAGGGAAATAGCGCTCGCGTAAAACTCCCACATGATGGACACACAAGATGCTTTGCAATGTGGTGGGGCAGCCAGTCTTAACACTCTTCTCCCTCGATCTCGCTATGAGATGATCACGTAAATTGAGGAGCATCGCCGGTGATCTCGACGAAATCAGCTTTTTCTTCGATAAAGATATGACCGATGGTTGCAAGGCCTGTTGGTTGTTGTTCACAACTGACAAAAAATGCCCAATTGGTTTACCGAACCACGCGAGGCTATTACCTTTTCCAGTAGTGGTTTTGGAAAAACAAAATACTTCTTCCGCTGATGGTCGTCGAAGATTGGCGGTGTGTCGAACTCGTTTTGATCGGTAGCGCTTAAAATACGAATCCTTGGCATGGCGTGCTTCCCCAACTGACTGATCACCCATTCCAAAAACCGCCGTTCTGAGCTATGAATAATGTAACAAACGAGTGTTGGATTTTGGATTTTAGTACGAGTTTAGCGCATGTTGCAAAAACGACCGTTTTGTAGCGTGCGTATACTGATATTGGGCGGCGGGTGTAATTTTAACTCCGGACCAACGAACAGGGTTAGTGAGATCGGCATCCGAAAACCTTTATAGCAACAGACGAAGTGAGGTTAGTCAATTCTGGCGATTTTTCTATTCTCCACTGCTAATAGCTTTTGTCTTATACAACAAGCATTGGCGGCTCATGCAGATAGCGTGTGGCTTTGCGTTTGGCGGCTATATCGTTCCAGACGAGCTTGACCTGGTGTTCGGTAAGTCCTGTCCCTTTTGCCACTTGATCAATTGCGATCTCGTTGTTGATGCCCAAAAGGCAAAGGTCCATCAGATCGTATGGTAGCGAGAAATAGAATTCTTCCTGTGACTGACTGAGCGAAAAAGTATCAGTGGTTGGCGGACGTTTTCGAATATTTTCAGGCACCCCAAGATGGTCGGCAAGCTGATAGACTTGGCTTTTGTAAAGATGGGCGATCGGCTTGATGTCAGCAGCGCCGTCACCGTTTTTGACGAAAAATCCCTGATCATATTCCAGCTTGTTGGGCGTACCCGCCACTACATAATTAAGACGGTCTGCGTGATAATATTCGATCTGCTTGCGGGTGCGCTGTTTCATATTGGTGGCAGCAACAACACCCAGATAAACATCAAGCGGCATGCGCAGCTTTTGTTGTTTGCCATCTGGTGATTCAACTACCAGCGATGATATATTGTAGCCTTGTTCATCAAGAACATTTGGCAGTACGACCTTGCAGCCCCATTTCTCATCATATTCAGGTACCAGGCTGCGGATGAAATCATCACGGCGCTGATAGCACCCCATTGAAGTCAGTGCCGGTTCAATATCTTCCAGCACACTGTCTACGCCCAGCCTATCGACCAGCAGCCGCCCTAGCGAAAGGCTTTCGCTTTCGCTGTCCCTCTCGGGCATGAATACAGCCAGCACATTATTTGGCCCGAACGCCTCGACGCAAAGAGCGATTGTTACCGAACTGTCAATGCCACCTGATACACCAACAACTACGCCACGACGGCGCAAAACACGCCGCACCTGCTTTTTTAGGCTGCTGGTTATTTTGTCGGTGGCCTCGTCAGCATCTATAACAAGACTATCTGCTGAAAAAGAGCTGATCATGCAACACTCTCCATAATTTGTTGTTTAAGAATACGGCGGTGGATCTTTCCATTAGCCAATTTAGGCATTTCTTTCAGAAATTCGATACTGGCCGGGACTTTGAAACTTTCCAGCCTGCGGGCGCAATGTCTCATTATCTGGCGCTTATCAAGCCGAATTTTATCGACAGGAATGATAATTGCCTTGAGGACCTCGCCAAATATTGCATCGGGAATACCGATGACAACGGCCTCACCAACCTCATCAAGCTCATGCAGCACGATTTCAACTTCTCTTGGCGCAACTTTTTCCCCTTTGGTCTTGATGATATCGTCTTTGCGGGCAACGAAATATAAAAAGCCATCCTCATCGGCAGTGAACAGGTCCCCGGTATGCAAGATTTTTTGTCCGGGCAGGGGGCCAGGGCGGAGGACTTTTTTTGTCGCTTCGTCGTCGTTCCAGTATCCCTTCATCAGATGGTTGCCCGAAATGACCAGCTCTCCGGTTTCGCCAGGGGCCGCCACCGCACCTTGTTCGTCAACGACATAGGCCGTTGTACCTGGGATAGCGATGCCAACCGAGCCAGGGTGTTTTTCCAGCTGTTCGGGCGGCATCCATGTACCACGTTTGCACTCAGTTTGACCGTACATGGAGTAGAGTGAGGCCATAGGAAACAGTTTTTGCAGTTTGTTGATATGGGAAACCGGCAAACTCGCCGCCGCATTAGTGATATAGCGCAGATGTAAAAAATCATCCGGTTTGATATTTTTCATTTGCAACAGCATTGCTGCCATGGTCGGGACCAGTGGAAATCCGGTGACATTATGCTCTTTTATTTTGTTGAGGATGATCTGTGAATAGGCAAAGCTTTTTTCCAGAACCAGCGTTGCTCCCGTTGAAAGGGCCAGAAAAACCTGGTTCAGACCGTAGCTGGACGAGAAGGGCAAGACACTCAAAAGTATATCGTCTTCACTATGTTCAAGATAACCGGCAATGGATCGCTCGGCCAGAACAGTGCTTCCATGGGTCATCATCACGCCCTTGGGTACGCCTGTAGAGCCAGATGTATAAACGAGTGTCGACAGATCAAGATCAGTGCCCGGATTTTCAGGTGGCTTGCCATCATGGGAAGTGGCTTGTTCAAATGAGAAATTACGGCATGCCGTCTGTTTCGTTTTATTCCCGACATTGATCGTCATTATGAGCGATGGCACTTGTTCGCGAACGCCATCGATGTTGGGGAGAAGATGCTCCTCAGACAAGATCGCACGCGCCTCACAATTTTTCATAATGCGGGACAGCTTGTCTGGTTTGGTCGAGTCATGAAGTGGTACGAGTATGGCACCAGCCTTTTGCACAGCGAAAATGGTGATCACCGCCTCGATGCAATTACTCATGAAAAGCACAACCCGGTCACCGGCGCAAATACCTTCACTAACCATACTGGCCGCCAAATTATCGGAGGCCTTGTCAAGCTCGCCATAGCTTATACGGTCACCGCCAGCTATGATCGCCGTTTTGTTCGGTAGCCGTCTGGCGCTGTCTATTAGAAAATTTTCAACCCGCATTGTCTTGTCCGCATGAGATGGTTCAAACATTTGTCCTGACATCCACATTGGGTGATTTATCTTGCAGGTAAGCGACCATGGCTTTGATACTGTCGAGATTTTCCGGTACCACTTCCGCATCTTTAACCTTGATATTGAAGTGCTCCTCCAGGAACATGACAAGTTCCAGAACCCCTATAGAGTTGATGATATCCGTCTCAAGCAGCGAACATTCGGCATCCAACGTGCCAAAGTCGTCTGAAAACAGGAAATTCTTCGCAATGAATACGCGGATATCGTGTTCGGTATTTGTTTGCATGCTCTCTTCCTCGTATTACTTTAACTCTATCTGGTTTAGTTCAATTTTTATGCCAATTTTTAAGACCCCGGATTGGAGCAAAACTCTTTATCCAATAGCTGAGTAGATAAAATGCCAAGGAAAGCCTGATTGTCGTGAAAACCCGTCCCTTGTTGCCGGGCCTCGCATTTGGCGTGTAATTTACCGACCGCTTTGGCATTGAAATATCCGGTTTTAGCAAGCTCTTTTTCTGACAGAAGTTCGGCAACATAGTCCGGGGCATTGTCACCCAGAAACGAAAGGGCATCTGGAGCACGGTAAGGCTGTTTGGGGCGATTGCTGATCTCTTTTGGTAAGAGCTTGCTCATTGCTTTACGCAAAATGTACTTTTCGTGCAGCCCCCGCATCTTCAGTTCGGGTGGAATTTTAGCTGCAAATTCGACCACTCGATGATCAAGAAACGGATAGCGGCCTTCGATGGAATGAGCCATGGATACCCTATCACCTTGCGATGAGAGAATATAGCCAGGCAGCAGATGGGCTGTTTCAAGATATTGCGCTTGCGATAAAGGGTGCCAGCGAGTGAAGTTGTCTGGCAGACTATTGCGAAGTTCCTCCAGCGCATCATAGCCTTTTAGTTCATCCTTCAAATCGGCAGAAAAGAATAATTTGGCGCTGCTGGTTGTCCGGAAACGCGGTAAATGTGAATAGAGCGGATCATTCTTATCACCCATGCCGATCTTAAAAAAAGCTTCGAGATATTTCTGCGACTGCTTTTGCAGGTTTGGTAAATAAGGGTAGAGGCGTTTGAACAGGAGTGGCCTGAATTTGGACCCGGGCTGGCGGGCGCAGAACCGGCGCAGCTTGGCCTCTTTGAAAATATCATAGCCAGCGAACACCTCATCAGCGCCTTCCCCTGAGAGAACAACCTTGAAACCGTGTTCGCGAGCATGGCGTGAGAGAGCGAACAGTGGTGCCGGGGCAGAACGCAATACAGGACGTTCAGTGCTGTGTATGACCTCGCGAAATATCGCTCCTATATCATTGCCCGTGCACAGGGTTGCCTCATGATCCGTACCAAGAGCCCTGACCATCTCATTTTGAAATTCACTTTCGTCAAATTCGTTACTTTCAAACGTCACTGAAAAAGTACGCAACCTGTCAGGGGCTATCTCGTTTACCACAGCTGCAAGGATTGAACTATCCAGTCCACCACTTAGATAGGCACCGACAGGGACATCAGAGCGCAGGCGGATGCGCGTTGCATCTTCGAGCAAGTATCTGAGTTCTTCGGCAATTTCATTCTCATCACATTGATCCTCCCGGCTCCCGATATCGGGATAATCAAGGCTCCAGTAAGGCCGCAACTCGACGTGTCCGTTTTGCGCCAGCAAAATATGAGCCGGAGGAATTTCCTGAATATTTTTAAAAGCGGTTCGGGGCGCAAGGGGAAACCAAAAAGTGAATATTTGATCAAGCGCCACCGGATCCAGTTCAGCAGAAATCCCTGGAACCTGCAAAAGCGCCTTGACCTCGGAAGCAAAGTAAAGTCCGCCCTCATTTCGTGTGAAGTAAATTGGCCGCACACCCATCCGGTCCCGGGCCAGCATTAACCTCTTCCGCCGCCCGTCCCAAATAGCGATAGCGAAATCGCCGTTCAATTGCTTGATACAATCCGCACCATTTTCTTCATAAAGGCGCAGAATGACTTCTGTATCAGAGCTTGTTCGAAAGCGGTAACCGCGTTGCTTCAAATCTTCACGCAGCTCAATATAGTTAAAAATTTCGCCGTTAAAACTGATCCAGACTGTTTCGTCATCGTTCGCCATTGGTTGCTGGCCACCGGCAAGGTCGAGTATGCTCAAGCGGGTATGAGCAAGCCCTGCGCTTTTTTCAGCATGAAAGCCGTGTTCGTCGGGTCCGCGATGCGCAAGGACTCTAATCATATTTTCCAGAAGTTTTTCTGCGGGCAAATCACTCCGGGTGCTTGCAAGATATCCGGCAATTCCACACATGCAACCTTCATTCCTCGCAATATTGTCAGGAGAAAACACTGCTTTGTAATACGTCAAGCAGGACTTCAGGCATCTTGTTTAGCAAACAGCCATTAACATGACTCTAATTTCAGGCTTCAGGTTGGAAAGCAATTATATTTATAATTATCAATAGATTAATATTGAAAATTTAAAAAATTATCTTTTTGCTAACCATTAAGAATAATATTCTGGAAATATACAAGAATTTTCATGCTTCTTGCAGAGCGCTCGTCGAGCTTGTGGCGTTTTATTTCGAAGAGATTATGACATGAAAAAACGATTGGTATTCTTCGCATTGTTGGCGGGCGTGCTCATATATGTATCCAGCAAATCTATTTCAGAGGAAAGCATGACGGACAAATCGGCGAAAATCTTGTTCCTTCACCATAGTACCGGTAAAAATATCGCCAGGGGAGGCGCTTCGCGCTTGTGGCACAAGCTTTCTGGCATGGGCGACCTGGATAATTGGCTATCGAACTACAATGGTACAAGCGGTACGAGCTACGATCTTTCGAAACGCATCTTTCCATCCAGCGATGGTTATGGCTGGAACAATTATCCATATGACTACTATAATATCTGGGTGCAACACGCCGGGCATCAACCCTACAAAAACGAGCCGACGCTGGAAATGCTGGCACCCGAGTATGATGTGATAATGTTCAAACACTGTTTTCCTGTTAGCGAAATCAAGTATGATGACGGCAAGGCCGATGCCGCGTCGTCAAAAAGGACACTTGGCAATTACAAGCTGCAATATGCGGCCCTCAAGGAAAAACTCCATCAATTTCCCAATACAAAATTTATCATCTGGACGGGTGCGGCCCTGACAGAGGCGGCGACCGACCAGCAGACAGCGCGACGAATGAAGGAATTTGTCGACTGGGTAAAAATTGACTGGAACGAGAAGGGCGACAACATCTTTTTGTGGGATTTTTATGCGCTGGAGACGGAAGGTAATCTTTATCTCAAGAAAGAGTATGCCGCCTCGCCGCAGGACCCCCACCCCAATCGGTCGTTTTCCAGCAAGGTTGCTGGCATGCTGGGGCAAAGAATCGTTGATGTGATCGAGGAGCGCGGAGACAGGACATCTCAAACCGGAAACAACGAACTGGCCCTGGCGCACTAAACTGACAACGCGCTTAAAAGCCATTTATGAGCAATTGGCTTTAAAACCTGAAACCGGAGCAACATTGATGACAAAGCATAAAGCAGGTTCATCCCTGACAGCCAAACACAACCGCAAGGCGCCACCTCTCGCCAAGGGTGATGTAAATACCAATCCTGCCGATATTTCATTCTGGTCGCTGATTGCCGAGGATTTTCGCGCTAACGGATCATCTTTGTGGGCGCAGGGGTTCTGGGTGATTTTTACTCACAGGTTCGGTAATTGGCGAATGGACGTAAAACCGAAAATTCTTCGACTGCCGCTGACTGTGATCTATCGGATAATTCACAAGCTGAATCAAATTGTTTGCGGGATACAACTGGACTATTCGGTCCCGGTAGGTCGAAGGGTGCATCTCTTGCATTTCGGTGGCATGTTATTAGGCCCCCGTTCGATCGGCAACGACGTTGTTCTCAAGCAAAATACAACCTTGGGCTCGAGCGATGAAGGTGATGTGAATGCAAGGCCGGTCATCGAAGATCATGTCGAAATCGGTCCTGGAGCCGTTATTGTCGGGGATATTACAATAGGGCATCACAGCAAGATTGGTCCGAACGCTGTTGTGATAACCGATATTCCTCCCTATTCAGTTGCATTTGGCGTACCTGCACGTGTCATCATGAAAACCCAGAAAGACAAAGGGGAAATTGCCGTATAGCAAGACTAATTTTTATCTGAATGTGATGAGGTATTTGATCATCTACATCTTCACTCGTAGACTCACAAAGCTTTGTTATTGCATATAAAGTATTGAAACAGACACCTGGATTTAGTAAATAGTATCTCTTATTTTCTACACTGGATTCTTTAGAGTAACAGCTTATTAACCAGTTCTCGTCTAGTAATCACTGATGAATAAGGTCTCAAATTGAGCCGATATAACCAAAACACCAGGGACGACAATGACAAATAAAATATCTCCAACCGGTAATGAGGTGTTTTTTGATGAGCGCGACATCATCGTCAGTAAAACTGATCTCAAGGGGCGCGTTACTTATGCGAACCGTACTTTCATGAATATCGCCGGATATTCGGAAAAAGAGATATTGGGAAAACCCCATAGCATAATTCGTCATCCTGGAGTGCCTCGCGCCGTTTTCAAGCTTTTATGGGATAGTCTGGCCAATAAAGAAGAAGTCTTCGCCTATGTTGTAAATATGGCAAAGAACGGCGATCATTACTGGGTGCTGGCCCACGTTACCCCCTCAATCAACTCAACTGGAGACATCATCGGCTATCATTCCAGCCGACGCGTACCTGATGCCTCCATTGTTTCCAATACTATCGCCCCGTTGTACAAAGATCTTTTGTCCATCGAAAAATCTGTCACCAATAAAAAAGAGGGTATGAACAAGGCTTTTGATCATCTGATCAATACTCTCAAAGAGAATAAGGTCTCTTACAATGAACTCATCCTCTCTCTCTAGAAGCATTTTTGCCAATATTGCTGCCATCGTATCAGCATTTCTTGCACTTGGCCTTTTTCCAGTCGTTGGCAGCAACAGCCTGCTCATTGGCATGACGGTCAGTATGAGCGCGCTTGGTTACGCTTTGTTTGAGCTGATAAAAGCCAGACGCGCAGTCCTGAAAGTTTCCACAGTCTGTCATGATGTTGGATTCGGAGATTTTGAATCACGGGTTCTAAATATCAACGATGCCGGGGAATTCGGAGAAATGCAGCACAATGTCAATCATATGATTGACCGCATTGACGCCTTCATCAGGGAAGCACAGGCTTCGACCGTTGCGATTGCCGAAAACAAGTATTTTAGACGTATATTACCACATGGCCTGTATGGATTTCTGGAAGCCAACGCCACTATTATCAATAAGGCAACAGACATCATTCAGGAGCGAGTGATGTCTTTTGAAGCCGAAACAGGTGAATTCAAAATAAAAATCGACGAGATCGTTGAGGAACTAGCAGATACTTCCAAAAATATGATTAAGGCCTCAGATCAACTTGGAAAAGGATCAACCGATACAGCAGCCCGCACGCAAGTCGTTTCTACATCGGCAGAAGATTCAAGCCAGAACCTGCAAACCATCTCAACAGCGATCACTGAACTTGCAGCTTCAGCAAAAGAACTTAGCGATCATCTGTCAAGATCCAGCTCCATGACCCAGCAAAGCGTCAAAAAAGCCAAGGAGAGCCGACATAAAATTGCTGAATTGAGAGAATCGACCAATCGCATCAGTCAGGTTATTGAACTCATCGAGGATATTGCTGACCAGACCAACCTGCTGGCCCTCAATGCTACTATTGAAGCCGCTCGAGCCGGTGAAGCGGGTAAGGGTTTTGCCGTTGTCGCCCATGAAGTCAAGCAGCTGGCCCAGCAAAGCGCCAAGGCAACCAGTGATATTACCGAACAAGTCAACGACATCCAACAAGCCATGGGAAACACAGTGGCCTCTATCGAAAGTATCAGCGAGACCATTGAAGAATTGAACGACATGACAAACTCGGCAGCATCCACTGTCGAAGAGCAAAGCAGCGCAACTCAGGAAATTGCCCAAAGCGTTACTCAGGTGAGTGTTGGTACAGAGGTGGTTTCAGAAAATATACAAAGTGTCTCGGAAATTGCGAAAGTAACGGAAACCATGGCAGGATCATTTGGACAATCAGCTACTGATCTTTCCAACAAGGCATCCAAATTGTCGGGGACCATACAGGAATTCATGCATTCTTTACAAAATGGGGCACTTAATCGTAAAACAAAAGTGGATATCTATAATTCAGGCAGTGAAAGACGCGAGGAGAAAAACGATCAAGCCGCGTAGTTTACAAATTGAATAGTATATAATTCGTGGGGAACCTCTAAAAATTCTCCAAGGTGCTCCTGATCGGCTAGACCGTGAATAGCGGAGAAACTGATTCGGTTAGCAGGGATTGCGATGGGACAGCTGGGCTTTTTAGAGGTTCCCTAAATGCCGGTGATTTTCATCACCGGCATTTACTTGTTACCAAGCGGCAAGGGCAATAACCAACCACCCTTCCCCTAGTCAATAAACGTCGTGTTGAGTGTTGTAGACATTGAATTTACCCGTTGGCGTTATCAGGCGTTTGTCCTTGATCACCTTTTTCGGCTTAAGTGTTTTATCATCAACAACGACGATCGCGGAAGGTTGGTTCTTGGCATTCCAGACGGAAAACCAGATTTCGTCTCCAGCCTTGTTGTACTCGCCCTGCACGACTCGGCGTACTCCTTCTTTGATACCCGACCATTCGGCAATCGGTAGTACTTTGTAGGGCTTGTCGAGCGCATTGATGTCAAACACTGCGATGGATTGTGAGTTATCTTCATCCGGATTAAGCGGCGTGTCTACATAAAGGTGAGACGAATTGGGATGTGTTTTGATAAACAGCGATCCGCCACCTTGTCCTTCCAGAGTCTGAACCATCTTCCAGGCATGCTGGGGGTGTTTGGCAGGGTCTGTTCCAATAATAGCGATGGTGTCGTCACCAAGATGGCTGGTTGCCCATACCGGACCAAATTTCGGGTGAATAAAGTTGGCACCACGACCAGGATGAGGTGTCGGCCCGGTTTCAACCAGTCCGGCAAGTTTGTTCTCCTTGGTATCGACAATCGCTACTTTGTTCGACGCATTGGCGGCAACCAGGAAATACCGTCCGGATGAATCAAATCCACCATCATGCAAGAAGCGCGCAGCCTCAATTTCGGTGATCCTGAGATTTTTGAGGTCGGTATAATCGACCATCATAACCTTTCCGGTTTCCTTCACATTGACCACGAATTCAGGCCGATAATGAGAGGCGACAATTGCTGCCACACGAGGTTCGGGATGATATTCCTGGGTGCCCACGATCATGCCGCGTGTACCAACAATTTTTTTGGGTTCAAGCGTTGCTCCATCCATGATGACGAATTGCGGCGGCCAGTAAGTACCGGAAATCGCGAGCTTGTCCTCCCAGCCTTTGAATTTTGAAGTCTCGACCGACCGGGCTTCAATGCCGGTGTCGATTTCAGCAACGCTCCTTGGCGGGTTCATCCAGAGATCGATCAGATTGATCTTGGCATCGCGGCCGGTGGTGAACAGGTAACGGCCCGAAGCCGACATTCTTGAAATATGAACGGCATAGCCGGTCTTGATGATCTGCTTGATCTCATAGGTCTTGCCGTCGATCAGAGCGATCTCGCCGCTGTCGCGCAGGGTGACCGAGAACAGGTTTTCAAGGTCCCAGTCATTCATTTTTTTGGTTGGGCGTTTATCAACCGGAACATGCACTTTCCAAGTCGCCATCATGTCTTTCATGCCAAATTCTGGCGGGGTTGGGATGTCCTGTAAAACAAAGCGCGCCATCAGGTCGATCTGATCCTTGCTCAATTCGCCCGATGTGCCCCAGCTCGGCATACCGGCGGCCGAACCATATGTGATGAACGTAACAAGATGCTCATAGCCAAGTTTGCGCGTAATCTTTGGCGTCAGCGGCTTACCGGTAGCACCCTTGCGCAAGACACCATGACAACCTGCACAACGCTCAAAATAGATTTTCTTGGCGGCGGCGAATTCTTTTACCGTCATGGCAGGAATTCCGGGCTTGGTGCCGGGCTGTTCGAGGGGAATGTTTTCGGTCGGGCCGGATGGAACTTGTCCCTCGGCATGTTTTCCCGGCATCGTAACGGGGGCTGCTGTCGTTTTATCCCCAGCATCCTTCTTTGCATTCTTATCATTACTATCATCGCAACCAGCGATACTTATCGCCATAAGAACAACAAGTAATTTTACAATATTTTTCATGATTTCCCTTTGTATATTTGGTAATTGATATTTGAAGTGAACAATAATCCCTGCTTTATGGATAGTTTTTAGAGGTTCCCCGTAGATTTATAACATTTCTCTACAAATTATAAAAAAAGGTGGAACTCATACGGATATCTCAGTGCCTAACATTCAGACCATGTGTAACATTTAAATTGGAGTTGCTGGCCTGTCAATGATCATTCAAAACTGACCTGCCCCTCATTTTTCACACAAGCTGTTGCATAGCGGGAATCTGATGTGATTCAAGAAGTCTCCCTTTATTTGTGGAGGCTCAAATAGCTGTATCTGTCCGTGATCAATTAAAATGGGACAAGTTGCTGGTTGGGCTAACGGAGGATCTGGCTCATCTGGTTTGTTATATTAGGCGGCGAATTTAATTGGCCAGCGCTACGCTTTTGATCAGGGCGTGCACTTGATCGCCTTTTTTAAGTGCCAGACTGTCCCAGGATTTGCGGGTGATGCGCGACAATAGGGAAGCACCGTTTTCCTCCGATCCGTTTGCCCCTGTTCCAAGCTTCAAGAAAACCGTCATGCTATAGGGGCCGTTTTTGCGCACATCAATGATGCGCGCCACTGGGCCGTTCAAGATGCTGCTGCCTTGCGGGGCATGATCGCGGGCCAGAGCGACGTCGGATGCAATGATGCGCAGACGCTGATGGGAGCCAATTACTCCTACATTGCCAGGAACCGTGAGTTCAACGCCGCTTAGCTGGACGGTGGAAAGGCCATATTCCTTGTCAATCGCACTGACCTTGCCGCTCAGCACACTGGCGGCATCTGGCATGCGGGCCAATGGCCAGGAGGGGTCTGCCAGCAATTCGGTGAGCGCGCCGCAGGTCAGCACTCGACCCTTTTCCATCAAGATCATGTGATCGGCGAGGTGTTCGATTTCTTTCAGCTCATGGCTGACATAAAGAATGGGAATGGCAAGCTCGTCGTGCAGGCGTTGCAGAAATGGCAATATGTCGTTTTTGCTTTGTTGGTCAAGCGCATTGAGAGGTTCATCCATCAACAGGATTTCGGGATCACAAAGCAGGGCACGCCCGATGGCGACGCGCTGGCGCTCGCCACGCGACAGATTGAGCGGTGAGCGCTCCAGCAGATCCCCCAGATCCAGCAGTTCAACCACCTTATCAAAGCCAAGGCTGCCAGTGTTTTTTTTGCTGCGCTTTTGGCCAAAACCCAGATTCGCATCAACAGACAGGTGAGGAAACAGGCTGGGTTCTTGAAATACATAGCCAAGCGGGCGCTCATGGACGGGTATGAAAGTGTGTTCATCCTGCCAGACGTGGCCATTGATCGTCAGGTTGCCCGTTGCGAGTTGTGTCAGCCCTGCCATGCAGCGCAACACTGTGGTCTTGCCGCAGCCTGAGGGACCATAAAGAGCGCTGACGCCGGTGGCAGGCAGGTTAAAGTCGATATCAAGATTAAATGTGCCCGTTGTGCCTTTGAAGCGTGCATGGATTTCGCTCATGTCAATCGCTTCCCGCGAGGCGTTTGCGCATGCGTTTTTCAATCACCATGGTGACCAGAATAACGATAAAGGAGAAGGCCAGCATGCCAGCTGCCAGTATATGCGCCTTGTCCCATTCAAGGGTCTCGACAAAATCATAAATGGCCACCGATAGCACCCGTGTTTCTCCTGGAATATTACCACCAATCATCAGCACGACACCAAATTCTCCCATAGTGTGCGCGAAGCCAAGCACGGCACCGGTCAATAGTCCAGGGCGGGCCAGCGGCAGAGCAATATTGAAAAACACATCAAAGGGTGAAGCGCGCAAAGTGCTGGCAACTTCCAGCGGGCGCTCGCCAATCGCCTCGAAGGCATTGCGTACGGGCTGCACAATGAAGGGCAGGGAGTAAATCACCGAGCCGATCACCAGACCGGCAAATGTAAACGGCAAAGCGTGTCCAAAGAGAGCGGTGGCAGCTTGCCCAAGCGGGCTGGAAGGTGCCAAAGCCAAGAGGAGATAAAACCCCAGCACGGTGGGCGGTAACACCAACGGCAGGGCCACAATTGCGCCAATTGCATCCTTCCACCAGGCATTTGAGCGAGCCAGCCACCAGGCGATGGGGGTGCCGATCACCAACAGTACCAGCGTTGTGACGCTGGCCAGTTTCAGGGTCAGGATTATGGTTTCCCACATGAGTGCTCAACCTCATTGCAATTGCGTCTGGTCTATTTTTCGATACCATAACCATATTTTTTGAGGATCGCGCGGGTTTTCTCGCCTTTTAGATAATGCAAGAACGCTTTGGCGGCTTTGTTATCCGCACCGTGTTTGAGCAAAACGGCATCTTGTTTGATGGGGGGAAAGGCAACGGCTGGTGGTATCCATCTGGAACCTTTATCGTGGCTGTTTATTGAGGACAGGGCTACAAATCCCAAATGGGCATTGCCGGTCTCAACAAACTGCAAGGTCTGGGCGGCATTTTCTCCCATGACGATTTTCCTTTTTATAGCTCCGGAAACACCAAAACTGTTTATTAGGTGAAGAGCCGCCGCGCCATATGGTGCAGTTTTGGGGTTGGCAATGGCCAGCTTGTTGAAACGCCCCGCAAGCAGGGCTGACAATATCCCATCAGCCAGGGAGGCGTCAGAGCTATACAGGGCAAGTTTCCCGATGGCGTAGGTCATACGCGACCCGTCAACTGCCAAGCCCTCACCTTCGCTTTTTTGCGGGCGCAATTGATCTGCGGCAAGAAAAACATCATAGGGCGCACCATGATATATTTGTGCATAAAGCTTGCCGGTCGAGCCAAAAATCAGCACGGCCTTGTGCGCGCTATCTTGTTCAAACTGCGCTTTGATCGCCTTTGCGGCGGTTGTGAAGTTGGACGCAATTGCGATTCTGGCTCGCTCCGCATGAACCGGGCGAGCCAAAAGCAGTAAAGCCGTCAGGCTAATGCCAAGCAAAATTGATTGGAACGGTTGCTTTTTTTTCATTGATCTAAATCTTGATTACTGCCAGTTTTTCTTGCGTCATGTCGTGCATTGTATATTCGATACCGCCAACGCCATATCCCGATGTTTTGTGACCCGCGAACGGCATCCAGTCGACGCGAAAGGCTGTGTGATCATTGACCATGACGGCGGCGGCTTCCAGCTCATGAACACATTTTGTGACGACCCCCAGATTTTGCGTAAACACCGAGGCCTGGAATGCAAAGGGCAGGGCATTGGCCTGCTTGATCGCCTCATCCATCTGCTCATAGCCATAGACGCAGACCACGGGGCCAAATACTTCTAACTTATCCATTTTGTGCGGACCTATTTTGTTTTTTGCTCTTTGGAGAGGTTGTCATCCCGGCGAAGGCCAGGATACATTCTCTCCATATTCGAAATTCTTATGAGGGAAGATCCCTCAATTACTTGTTTGGTGCCTATCGATCCCGGCATTCGCCGGGATGACAGGATCAGGATTGAGTGGCCAATTAAATAAAACAGGCTCGCTGTTTTAGTTCATCAATCAGCACTTTTTTGTTTTCTGAATAATCGACAGGAATATCGACGATGTGCACGCCGCCAGCCTCAAATGCGGTCTCAAGCGTCGGGGTGCCAAGATTGGTTGCCCATGGACCAAGCGTCGCCATGCAAACACCGGCGCGCCCCGTTAAGCGACCATAAATTGCGGCCATGAAAGCGGCCCCCTGCTCGTGTCTTGTCAAAACAAGCCTGATCTGCTCTGACTGACGCAAATTCTCCAAAAGATCCAGATTTTCTTCGCCGGGGACCGCAAAGATATATTCAACATTTTCTCGTTCAAGCGCTTTTACGAAAAGGTCAGAAGCTTTCATGTTATGGTCCCTCAATGGATGATTTGATGGTGTTTAGTTCAACATTTTCGTAACTCCCAAGCTATCTGGGCCAAGTTTGCCACTGTGCTGAGCATTTTTTCAAGGTTTTGTTTGTTTTTGTTGCAATATACGCTTGGTTTTGAATCGCTTGAAGGATGGATATTCATCCCGATACCAGTAGCCCGGCTTGACGACAGCCCTACAATCTCTATATCTCCAACACCCAAATGGTGGGTCAATTTTAAACGCCAAACACGGGGTAGTTTTAAATGCTCATAGACAGTCAGCACTTTCGCGAGCTGGCATAACTCAGGGGCATGTGATGTTAAACCTTGAGAAATAGAAAAATGTGCGAATGGATCGAGTAGGCACAGTAGTTATCCATCGCAAATAGGCTGCTGATGGACGTTGAACGTACAACAGCAACCATCCCCCGGATATTGACGTTTATGTCCGGGGGACGTTTTGAGGGACGGTAAGAACGGATTTTTACCTCTTGTGAGCCACACAGGTCTCGCCGCTTCTCTTGATTATAATCAAGGATGAAGCTGGTGTGGGTGAGTTAGCTTGGAGTGCGACTGTCCATAAAACTATAATTTGGAGGAAGGAGACTGCTATGAAAAGGCATTTTCTAACAAGCCTTGCAACCGGGGCCGTGATAAGCGCATTTGCGCTTGGCATGGGAACGGTCTCTGCGATGGCCAAGGGTGAAGCACCCAAGCTGTCGGAGAAAGAATTTGAAACCGCTAAGAACCTGTACTTTGAGCGTTGCGCTGGTTGTCACGGCGTTCTGCGTAAAGGAGCAACAGGTAAAAACCTAGAGCCCAAAAATACACTAAAGCTCGGCACTGCCAAGCTTGCCCGTGTGATCACCGAAGGTACCGACGGCGGCATGAACCCGTTCAACGATATTTTCTCTAAAGATCAGATCACCCTTCTGGCTAAATATATCCAGCATACACCATCTGTGCCGCCGGAATTCTCGCTGGCTCAGATGCAAAAAGCCACCAAGGTTCTGGTTGATCCAAAAGATTATCCCAAAAAGCCGCTACATGGCCGCAACTGGGAAAATTTCTTTATTGTCATAGAGCGTGACGTAGGCAAGATCGCCATCATTGATGGTGACAAGCATGAAATCGTCGCTCACGTTGACACCGGCTATGCTGTGCATGTGCTTAAAGCAACCGAACATCATAAATATGAAAAACCTGTTGGCGGCGTTGCTGGTCGTTTCTGGTTCATCATGGGTCGTGATGGCAAGATGAGTAAAGTTGACCTGTGGCAGAAACCAGAAAATATGCTGGTTGCTTACACAAAAATAGGCTTTGACGCTCGTGACGTTGCGGTATCAGGTGATGGCAAATATGTCATTGGTGGCGCTTACTGGCCTCCACATGCTGTGATCGCCGATGCTCAGACCATGAAGCCTATCAAAGTGATCTCAACACGCGGCATCAATGTTGACGGCAAATATGTCAACGAAGCACGTGTTGCTGCCATTTATACAACTCCAAACGCACCAACCTTCCTGATTGCTGCCAAGGAATTGGGGCAGATGTGGCAGGTTGATTATTCCGATCTCGACAATCTGCGTATTGACGTGATCAATTCAGCCAAGTTCCTGCATGATGGTTTCTTCGACCCAACCGGTCGTTATTTCCAGATTGCCGCCAATGCCTCCAACAAGATGGTTATTGTCGACACCAAGGATCGTAAGCTGGAAGCTATGATTGATGTTGGTAAAATGCCTCATCCAGGTCCTGGCGCTAACTGGACAGATGCCAAATGTGGACCGGTTGCTGCAACCACCCACATCGGTTCCGCCAATGTCTCAGTTTGGGGTAATGATCCAAAAGGTCATCCCAAGCAGGCATGGAAAGTTTGTTATACGGTTGCAAGTGACGGCCCAGGCCTGTTCATTCGTACGCATCCAAACTCAAACTATGTGGTCTTTGACCAGCCAAAGAGCCCCGATCCAGAGGTTCGTCAGGCCATGCAGGTTCTCGACAAGAAAACCCGCAAGATCGTCAAGACGCTTGTTCCGACAGAAAAAGAAGGCTATATGGCTCTCCACGCCGAATTCAATGCTGATGGCAGCGAATTCTGGGTGTCCGTCTGGAATCGTCCTGATCCAAAGAAACCAAATGGTGAGATCGTAGTATATGATTCAAAGACATTGAAAGAAAAAGCTCGCATCAAGGGGCTCTATACGCCAACCGGCAAATTCAACGTCAAGAACCGTACAGATCACGTCACTTAAGTCTGATTTGATCAGTTGAAAATTGCGAGGAGGTGGGCGAGAAATCGCCCACCTCTTTGTATTTGATCTTGAAACAGTCAAAATAATAACTAAAAGTGATGGGATATATAGTAGTTTTTAGATTGATAGGGAGGGAGCGCAATGAGTGGAATTAAAACGGTGTGGCGAGGTGCCGCAAGTGGCATGGTGGTCCTTTGTGTTTTTGTACTGGGTTTGAATGTGGCACAGGCCGTTCCAAAAAAAACAACTGAACAGATCAAGCAGGTATGCGACAAGGCGGAGCAACGCTATCAGAAGATGTTCGGTAAGCCA
>JAAETJ010000999.1 GCA_024228495.1 bacterium
CGGTTGAGGTTTTTTTGGGTGTGGGCACCAGAGCGGACATTCAGTCTTAGTCGTTTTTGGGGGTAGCTGCTCAAGTGGAAATCGTCGTAAATGATCCGGAGCCGCCATTCGGCAAATTGGGCGGAGGACCGCTCAGAGCCCATTGCACTCGTGCCAAGCATGTCGTGAGTTGAATAGTTGACGCTTGGGGCGACTGTCATTGTATGACCCCTAGCGGTCATCTGCCTCTAAGAGCCTGACCGAAAAGTAGTTGAGTGATATCAATGGATTGTGATTCACCGTCTTTGTTTACGAAGATGGAGGATCACAGATGCCATGGACTGATACCACTCGAGGTGACTATAGGCGCGATAGTTTGCGCTATCCAAGCGATTTGACGGACGGGGAATGGGCCTTGATAGAGCCACTTCTGCCTGCGCCGCGTTCTGGCGGTCGCCCGCGAACGACGGATTTACGGGATGTGATGAATGCCATCCTCTATATTGCCTCCAGCGGCTGCCAATGGCGGATGTTGCCCAGGGAATTTCCGCCCTACTCGACGGTACAGCATTATTTCTATGAGTGGCGCAACTGCGGCCTGTGGCTGTCGGTCAATCAGCTACTTGTCATGAGCGTCCGTGAACTGGAGGGCCGGGAGGCATCGCCAACGGCAGGCGTGATTGATAGCCAAAGCGTAAAAACCACGGAAAACGGCGGAATTTCGGGCTATGACGCGGGTAAGAAAATCAAGGGCCGCAAGCGCCATATCATCACAGATACGCTGGGCCTAATGCTGTTCATCGTCGTGCACGGTGCCGATATTCAAGACCGGGATGGAGCGCCGGATGTGTTTGCTTCCATCCGTTATCGATATCCCTGGCTGCGCCATGTCTTCGCCGATGGTGGCTATGCCGGTGAGAAACTCAAGAGCGCCCTGAAGGGCAAGGGGGAATGGACAATCGAGATTATCAAACGATCCGATACGGCGCAGGGCTTTGAGCTTCTGCCCCGCAGATGGGTTGTCGAGCGAACCTTCGCATGGCTCGGACGCTGCCGCCGCCTCGCCAAGGATTGGGAAGAAACCATCGAAAGCTCAACAGCATGGGCAATCATCGCTAACATCCGCCTGCTCACAAGGCGGATCGCAAAATACTGTTATCTCTCATAAACTTTTGAGTCAGGCTCTTAGAGAGCGAAGACAAATTCATCATATGTGACATTCTTTTCTTTCAGCAGATTGGTGAGTGCATGAAATCCAGCCTCAAGACCTTGCTTGCGGTTCGAGGGCTTCTGTTCGATTTCGCACAATTGCCTGTAGAGTGGGATTACTGATTTTTCCAGGGCGTCCCGGTTCGGCACACGCCGGTTGGAGTGGTAGCCGATAATCTCACCATTCGCGTTGATTGATGGCGTCACATGAGCAAACACCCAATAGTGATCACCTGTCTTTGTGATGTTGACGACATAGGCGAATATCTCGCGTTTCGCGACGATGGTGTCCCATAGAAGTTTGAACACTGACCTCGGCATATCCGGATGGCGCAGAATACTGTGCGGTTGCCCGACTAACTCGTTATTTTTATAACCAGCGACGTCTCGGCAAACATCATTGCAGTAAGTAATCCGGCCTTTCAGGTCGGTCTTGCTGACAATGATATCATCTTCACCGAAAAACCTCTCGACCCCCGTGGGTTGAATAGATTGTGCCAAGATCAG
>JAAETJ010001000.1 GCA_024228495.1 bacterium
CACTCCTGCGGTAATCGTAATTGTCCTCATTGCCAGAGCCATGAGTGCCAGCAGTGGTTGGAGCGTCAACTGAAAAAACAAGTACCTGCTGACTATTTCATGCTCACCTTTACTATACCCAAAGAGCTTCGCTCATTAGTATGGCAGAATCAACGCTTGCTTTACTCGATAATGATACAGTGCTGTTGGGAAACCGTAAAAACCTTTGTCCAAAATGACAGTGAGTTACAGGGAATTGCAGGTGCCATCGCTGCCTTGCATACTCACTCACGATCTCTAGATTACCACCCGCATATTCACCTGGTGATGCCAGCCGGGGCCATCAATCAGAAGAAAAAGCTTTGGCGCTCCAAAAAAAACGAAGGAAAGAAGCGGTACCTTTTCAATCACAAAGCATTGGCAAAAGTATTTCGAGCAAAAATGCTCGATGCCATGAACAAAGCGGCTCTTCCGCTTCCTACTAACTATCCCACAGTATGGGTTGCTGATTGCAAATTTGTCGGCAACGGTGAAAAAGCGTTGGTCTATCTCGGTCGCTATCTCTACAAAGGGGTGATCCAGGAGAAGGATATCGTCGCCTGCGAGAACGGCAAGGGGGCCTTGCGGTACCGCGGCGCCAAGACCAAGCGGAGGGAGACCAGGAGCGGCTCCGGGGCCAGGGTGCTGTGGCG
>JAAETJ010001001.1 GCA_024228495.1 bacterium
CTGGTTGCATATGTGCCATTGCCAGCATAAATACCATAGCCTTCGTCGCCATCGGATGTGCCATAGGCATTAATTATTACCGATCCGGTTTGGTTGCTTGCGGTGATCCCGCTGGCTATGGCGGTTATTGTCGTACCCACGACCTGCGTGATCAACATTGATCCGGTGCTGTTCGCCGCGTCATTCTCGGCTAAAATGCCGTGGGCAGTACCGCCCTCCACATCCCCATTTACCGTGATTGACAAATCGCCAGCGCCAGAATTAGCGGCTTCGATGCCGTGCACTGCTCCTGTGGTTGCTGCGGCTTCGATGGTTAGTCCGGTACCTGCGGTCGTGTTGATTGCGTGAATTCCACGTCCACCGGCACCATAAACATATCCTGTAGTGGTGATCAACGTTGCGCCCGTGCCATAGTTGACGGCATAAATGCCTGTGTAGGCCCCGGTAATTGCATTTGCATTTCCAAGATCATCAAAACTGAGATTCACCCAATCCGCACGGCCAGTTAAGGTGAGGGCATCACCCACTGCTGTGGTGATGGCAAAATCTGCACTGGTAGTTACCGTCAGATTACCACCTACCGGTCCCAAAACCTGTGTTACATCGCCGCCCGTCACCACGCCAGAGCAGTAGAAGATACCCGGCCCGACAACAGGGCCACAACTGCCCGCCTCTGCAGTGCCAGTAACTGAAACCACAGGAACTGCCGCCATCATGGCAACAGCCAGAGCCCCTGCCGAGGTCGAAGCTGCAAGTCTGGAAGCAGTGCGGCCTATGGCAGAACCAACATTACCTGCAAGACCTGTGAGGCCCGCAAGACCAGCAAATCCTGCCCCCAATCCTGCAAAGCCGGTAGAAACCATTCCTGCAAAGCTCGGTGCATAGGATGCGGCCTGACCATTAACCTTGGTCATCCGCCCGCCGCGCAACAAGACATCCCTGACATGTTCAACAAAGTGATTTACACCGCGGGCAAGCAGTCGAGTGCTGCGGGTGGGCCGCCCACTGCGGGTGGAACCTTCATTGCCGGAATAGATATTACCGCTTATGCGGTTTGTGTGACCAAGGCTCACTTTAAAACTACTCTTTACTGTTTTACTCTAGCCCATGATGATCTCGACGTGAAAGCCGGAGCCTTGTCCTCAAAACCAGCCTTAGATATGGATAAAATAGGTTAACACATCCATATTCCGGCTCATTTTTACCCCAATAGTTGGGAATGGTGAGACTGTCGTTTGTTCATGGGCCGTGACTGCCACTCAATCTCCCAAACAATACTCCTGTCGACTTAATCCTGAACACTTTACCCGGGTCGAACGCCAACAACAGCAACTTTAGTCAGGCATGTTGATGCCACCATTTATGTAATAAATCTACCCCCCCCCCTCGGGAAAATCGGTGGCGTCATATCAGATTGTGAATTAATCGGGGCCTGTCGCTGTATCTTTTTTGGTTAATGTTGCTAAATAGATACGTCAGAAAATGAGCAAGGAAACGGAAAATGGCCCGATGCGCGGGGTTCTGTCGTTCATCAGTATAACTCCGCCATCACAACTGGTCGCTGTCAAAGGTAATCAGTCCTGCTGCTTCGCTTGAATGCGGTGGTACTGCCATCGGGCAGGAATAGCCCCTGACAATCTCAAGATCATAGAGTTCGCCAATTTTGCCATCGATGCGCAACCAATCCACACAGGTGCCGGTATTCAGGTCTATAACTTGAATGCCGCACCAGGGTTCGGAATCTGCATCCCTCAGTTTCTGATCCAGCGCCAGTCCTTCAAATCGCTTATAACGTGGTTTGGAAAGGCCGACGTAAGCGAAATCGCCATGAAACGCCAAACCGCGCAGAAAACCGGGGCAGAATGCGCGTGGTTCAAAATGGCCTTTAGCCCCCTTGCCGGATTTGACCAAACCAAGTTCGCCTGTTCCAGAATTGAGTATCCACAATTCGCCGTTGTGGATGCGGGGAGAATGCGGCATGGACAAGCCCTCACAGATGATCTCGTTGCTTGCCACATCAATGACAATACCACCATCCGCCCGCCGGTCACGCCAGCCGTCAATGGTATCGGATCTTGAAACGGCCGTCACATAACGTGGTTTGTTGCTTTCCATTGCCAGCCCGTTGAGGTGGCAGCGGTCCTCGTCAACAAGGCCTGAGACAAATGGCGGTCTCCACACAGGCTTAAAGCTGTGGCGGCTCGATACGGTTGCCAGGCAATTAAAGCGGGTATTGACGAAAACAGGCTGCCCGTCACCGTCAATGCCAACATCGTGGGCATCAAGGTTGCCCGTCACATGCACAATACGCGGCACATAGCAGGCATCGAAAACATAATTGATCTGCTGATCCTTCTCGAGCACGTTTTCAAAGCGCATGATCTGAAACCCGCCGGTCATCGTCAGGACGCCGTTTGGGCCCATGCACAAACCCATTGGTTTTGGCATTGCCGCCTGATGAATATTGATACCGCCCTTCTGATTGAGTCCGATGAAATACAGCAGACCGGACTGATAGGAGGTGAAGGCTATCGAAATGTTTGAGCCAGCCAGCCGGTTGGCAAGGCCCGACGAGACAGAGTATTCGACCTCACCTGGCTCATCAACAGGCCCAGGTTGTTCTTTGGCATTTTCCATTATGCGGTATTCCGATTTTTGAGGATAGAATTAATCAGAGCCAACTGATAAACTATCAAACGACACCCGGGCAAGCTAAATTGCCACAAGTTTATCGGAAGCTGATTAGTTTGTTTGCGCAAATTCGTTCAAGGCCTTCTCACCCCTGATCACTTCAAGACCAACTTTCGATTTGAAAGCGGAAGTGTGATTGCGCCATGGTCGTCTCGTCATAGCGAGCCTCCTGTTATCGACAATCATCCAGGTTTACAGGCGTTATGTCCACTTATAGCAGTCGTACAGATTTCCCGAGCCACTTCTAACTTCCCTCAAATCTTGAAAAGTGTCTCATTTTTTCACGTCCTCAATACTCGATATCATCTCGTCGCATATGAACGAGCTGACAAAATTAATGGCCCGCATTGTGTGGAGTAGTACATAAACAGTCACAAAAATCCAATTATCAACAAGACTTGTTACAAGTTGGTAGATATTCTGATCATTGGTTGTTGTTTTTTATGATCTGTCTCGCCTATTGTTTAAGCAGGTACGAATCGATCCGAGTTAGTTTTATAAATTCAGTCATGTCCTCAAGAAACACTCAATCCAATGGAGAAAATAAAATGAGCAAGAGAGATGAGCTAATAGAAAAGTATGCGTCTGATCTTGAAAACAAATGCAATATGAAACCAGACATGGATCTGTTGCGCAAGGTTACCATCGGCTGTGGCCCTTCAATCTACAAAGCTGACTCCGCAACAGTTTCAAGCTCAAGCAAGTCGGAACTTGAAACAGTCAAGAAAAGTTTCTTGATCGACAAGCTGGGGATGAAAGATACGCCCAAACTTGACGAAGCGATTGATGAAGTCATTGACGTCTATGGCCGCTCAAACCGTAACAAATACCGCGCGGTGGTTTACTACATGCTGACCAAACGATTCAGAAAAGGCTCCATCTACAAATAGCTTACGCGCCCGGCCGATTTCTATGATGTTCTTGGTTATGACCATTTAAGAAGTTTCATAAACTTAAATCCCCACCGTGCTTCTCACAACTGCTTGTTGTTGAAATCACGATGGGGATTTTACATTGGACAAGGCAAATCACTGGCCCGATATCCCTGCCTTGTTACGTTCCAAACCTAAAACTCCTTCACCAGTACTAAGTGAAATAAACCGCAGGTCGGTTAGGCGAGTGATTTCGTTCTGTTGAGGTTAATCGGAGATTTCGTCACAATTGTTCTTCATGTCTTCCACATATCAAATGGAGAGGCATCATGGAACACAGGCAATTCAATAATCTTCTTGAGGAACTGGTAGCCAGATTGACGGCGGGAGAGGTGGAAAAATTAAAAACCGCACTGGATGAAAGAGGTGAACGCGAAGAAGGATGCATTTTGATTGATGGTCATTTTGAGGAGCACAACTGATGACAGACCCTTGCTGCAGGTCTTGCAAACCCCGACAGCTTCTCGCTCCACATGATCAAAATATTTCATGAGAATACTCTTTGAACAAGACAACCATTCTTCAAGAACACTTGTCAGGCCGATCTCGTTCAGCTTGCGCCATCGCTCTTTTTTGTAGCAGCGCCAGATGGTTTGGTTTTTGTTGAACTGGCAGGAGTTTTCTTTTTGATTTTTGACGCTTTCTTGACCGGAGCTGTGCTTTTTTTAAGATCCGCCTCCTCGCGAATGATTTCCAGCACATCTTCATGGGCTTCATCGGTCGCATACTCATCAGCCGAGATCGCCACCTCTTCCATCACGGGCTGCTTCATCAATAGCGCACACAAGCGGCCAAGCGTGGCGCGCATTTCATGACGATGCACCACAAGATCCACCATGCCATGTTCCAGCAAAAATTCAGAGCGTTGGAAGCCAGAGGGCAGTTGTTCTCTGATGGTCTGTTCGATCACCCGTGGACCGGCAAACCCGATCAGTGCGCCAGGTTCCGCGATATGAATATCGCCAAGCATCGCGTAACTCGCTGTTACGCCGCCCATAGTCGGATCGGTTAAAACCACAATATAAGGAAGCCCTGCTTCACGCAGGCGCTGCAAGGCAACTGTAGTGCGCGGCATTTGCATCAAGGAAAAAATACCCTCTTGCATACGCGCGCCGCCAGAGGCCACGAACAACACGAACGGCACCTTCTCTTTGACGGCTTTCAACATGCCAGCGACAATCGCACCGCCAGCGTCCGACCCAAGCGACCCCCCCATGAAGGCGAAATCTTGTACCGCCACGACGATTTCAGAGCCGTCCAGCTTACCTTGCGCTACCAGCAAGGCATCATCCATTTCGGTTTTATTGCGCGCATCCTTGATACGGTCGGAATATTTCTTTTGGTCCTTGAATTTTAGCGGATCCTCAATACCCTTGATGACCTCGATCACGCTGTATTTGGCATTGTCGAAAATCATGTCGAGACGATCTTTTGCACGCATGCGCATATGATAATCGCTGCCGGGTACGACATAAAGATTATCTTGCAAATCCTTATGGAAAATAAGCTGTCCGCTCTCCGGGCACTTTACCCATAGATCATCGGGGACATCTTTCTTCTTCCAAATGCCCGTTAATTTCGGGCGTACAACATTGTTGATCCAGTTCACTTTTTTACGACCTTATTGTCTTGTTATGCCATAGACTTTTATACACGCAGCATAACCTTTTTACAAAATATCGACCTGTGACAAGCTCGATTGGTTAATTTTACTCGTCATAATTTTCAAGACCGATCACCCGTCCAGAATATCAAATACACCACGAGACAGTTCTTGAACAAGTGCCAGCGGGCGCTCAATCGTCTCTCTGGTAGCCAATCCATTGCTATCAAGACCATCGGCAATAGCGCTGACGATAGCAGAACCCACCACAACCCCATCAGCACCCCTGGCTATATCGCTGACTTGCTGGCGGGTTTTGACACCAAAACCAACTGCAATTGGCAAATCCGTACTTTGCTTGATCGCGGCAACCGCCTCGTGTACCACGGCTGGATCTGGGGGTGCCGTTCCTGTAATACCGGCTATTGATACATAATATAGGAAGCCGCTGGCATTTCTCAGTACTGCGGGCAAACGTTTTTCATCCGTCGTGGGTGTGGCAAGGCGAATGAAATTGATCCCAACATCGCCTGCGGGCAGGCATAATTCATTATCTGTCTCAGGCGGCAAATCGACAATAATCAGCCCATCGACCCCCGCTGCAGACGCATCGGCCAAAAATTTATCGGCTGGATAGACATAGATGGGATTATAGTAACCCATCAAAATGATCGGCGTCTCCTTATCAGTTTTACGAAACTCGCGCACCATGTCCAGCGTCTTGGCCATGGTTTGCCCGGCCTTCAAGGCACGTTGCGACGAATACTGTACTGCTGGTCCATCGGCCATCGGGTCCGAAAAAGGCATACCCAGCTCGATCACATCTGCTCCAGCTGATGGCAATTTTTTCATCAGTTCCAACGAGGTCTTGGTGTCTGGGTCGCCAGCGGTGACAAAGGCCACAAAAGCTGCGCGGCCCTCATTTTTCAGAGCGGCAAAACGCCGGTCAATACGTGTTTCAATCACAGCCCTACCCCCAGATATCCAGCCACCGCAAACACATCCTTGTCGCCGCGCCCACACATATTCATCACCAGCAAATGATCTCTCGACAACGTCGGTGCCAGTTTCTCGACAAATGCCAAAGCGTGCGCTGGTTCAAGAGCTGGAATAATGCCTTCCAACTTGGTGCAAAGCTGAAATGCATCCAGCGCCTCATTGTCTGTGACCGCCACATAGTTGACGCGGCCCTGCTCTTTTAGCCAACTATGCTCTGGACCAATGCCAGGATAATCAAGTCCCGCGGAAATGGAATAGGCATCCGTAATCTGCCCCTCGTCATCTTGCAGCAAATAAGTTCGGTTGCCATGTAATACGCCGGGCTTGCCACCATTCAGCGAGGCAGCATGTTCGCCGGTTTCAACCCCCTTGCCTGCCGCCTCAACACCATAAATATCAACGCCCTTGTCATCAAGAAACGGATGAAACAGGCCAATCGCGTTGGAGCCACCACCGATACAGGCAACAAGACTATCAGGCAGACGCCCCTCAGCCTCCATTATCTGCTCGCGGACTTCATTACCGATCACCGACTGGAAATCGCGCACCATGGCCGGATAGGGATGAGGTCCTGCGGCTGTACCAATCAAATAGAAGGTGCTTTCTACATTTGCCACCCAGTCACGCAAGGCTTCATTCATCGCGTCCTTCAAGGTACCCGTGCCAGCCGTCACAGGTATAACCGTTGCGCCCAACAGCTTCATGCGAAACACATTGGGAGCCTGGCGCTCAATATCGGTGGCCCCCATATAGACCACACATTCCATATTAAAGCGCGCTGCAACTGTTGCTGTCGCCACCCCATGCTGGCCAGCGCCGGTCTCGGCGATGATGCGCTTTTTGCCCATGCGTTTGGCCAGCAAAATCTGACCCAGCGTATTGTTGATCTTGTGCGACCCCGTGTGATTGAGCTCGTCACGTTTAAAATAGATTTTCGCACCTCCGAAATGCTCGGTCAGGCGCGGGGCAAAATAGAGCGGGCTGGGGCGACCTGCATAATGCTTGGCCAGATCATTGAGCTCGCGCGCATAGTCCGGGTCTTTTTTTGCCGTTTCATACGCCTCTTCCAGCTCCAGAATGAGCGGCATCAGGGTTTCGGCAACAAAGCGTCCGCCAAAGTGGCCAAAGGCTCCCTCTTCATCCGGTCCGCTGCGAAAACTGTTCAGGATCGTCTCATTGCTACTCATGCAGTGTTTTTCCTCATTTTTGCGCCTGTCCTATCATTTTTTTGCCTGCGCAATGAATGTTTTAATCTTTTCCAAGTCCTTGATTCCAGGAGCGCTTTCGACACCAGAGGAAACATCAACAATTGTCGCACCGGTCTCGCGAATGGCTTGCGCAACCGTTTGCGGATCAAGTCCTCCAGACAACATATACTCTTTATCGCTGTTAAAGCCCTTCAAGGCGCTCCAGTCAAATGGAATGCCATTGCCACCGGGCAACAAAGTATCGCGCGAAGGCTTGGCGTCAAATAACAACATATCGGCAACTTTGCCATAGGACGCCGCACCCGCAACATCATCGGCCGTTTCTACCGCTATCGCCTTGATCACCGGCAGATTCCCACGGGTGCGAATAGAGCACACATCCTCAAGACTTTCGCCGCCATGTAATTGTATGTAATCGGGGGAAACCCTGCGGGTTGCTTCATCAATGAGCGCATGATCAGGATTTACCAGCAGCAGCACAATTTTGACATGCCCGCGTGCCAGATCAGCCAGCTTGCCAGCTTCAACAAGAGAGACATGACGAAGGCTTTTGGGGAAATGCACGAGACCGATAAAATCGGCCCCATAGAGGATCGCCGCCTCAACGGCTTCTTGCGTTTTCAAACCACAGATTTTGACCTTGACCACACCAAGCGCCCTCATTCCTCAATTAACCTTTTCAGCAGCCGTGCCTGCAGTCTCATGTCAGTGACAGCCCGATCAATGGCTCTGTCTTCTCCACGAGGATTTCGACAAGCTCCGCTTCCATATACTGATAGTCATCTGGAATATCCAGCACATGGATAGGCGTGTTGCGGATGTCATTGCGAAACTCAGAGCGGATGCGAGACTTGTGTTTTTCTTCCATAACACAAATCATCTCCGCCCACCCAATATCAACAATGGTCAACCGCCTTCGAGCGCTTCCAGATGTACCAACCGAGCGAACTGCCACGCCAGAAACCGTCGACCAGATTTTCTCCGCTGTCGGACTACGCCACTTATTGCGACTGCAAACAAACTGAACATTCGTCAAGAAGTTGTCTTTCAATGGTGTGCCATGTACATGGAATGTGCGACTAATTACCAGCTGAGGTCAGCTGCGGCAGAGCCTGTTTTGACATCTCGACCTGTTGCATCAGATCGTCCGCTTTCTTGCGCAGGTCATGAGCCTCACGCGAGCGTTTTCGGGCCGCCTTGCGCCAACGCCCCTGCGCGAACCAGGTAGCCATACCCCCGATGATCGTGCCGATGATCAACGCGCCCAGCAGATAAAAGAAAAACGGCATCTCAATTTTTTGCGCAAACTCTTTGGCGACAAAGGGATTATAGACAAATCCCACATTGTGACGATTGATGACCATCAAGGTAGCGAGTACGATACCAATCGGCAGCATCACAACAAACCAGAAGACTTTTTTCAAAAAGCGCATTTGTCAAATCCAGATGAGCGTTTAAATAAAGGAAGGAAACGAAAGATCTGCAAACCAGCCACGCTTATTTTTTGCCGTTATAGTTCTTGTTCAACCGTCGATGCAAATCCTTACCGGTCTTGAAAAACGGGATAAATTTTTCATCGACAGGTACTTTCGTGCCTGTGCGCGGATTACGGGCTATTCTCGCTGGCCGGTACTTGACGGAAAAGGCGCCAAAGCCGCGTAGTTCAACACGCTTGTTCTGGGCAAGTGTACCAACGATCTGATCCAGGATGGTGTTGACGATTTTCTCCACATCCTTGTAGTAAAGATGGGGATTTGAGTCAGCAATTTTTTGCACAAGTTCCGATTTGATCACGATGACACCCTTTCATATCACAAACATATAATACACAGGTCAGACCGACCAGATCGATAGATATTTTCCTCAATCAATCACTTCTGATCTTTGCTGCACTTAACTATTGAGGTCACAATATCAGGGACCTGAGCCTTTTTCTACTGTTTCGTGAAATAATCCCAACACACACAAATGCGGCCAGTGGGATTACTGGCCACGCGCTGGTTTAATCGATCCAAATTGCCAGAGCGACATCAACCCATTGGACGCATCAAACGCTACGCCGCCCTCCATAGACATCAAGCCTTTTTGTAAAAAAGCCGAAGAGAAAAAATGCTCAAGACCCAGCCCTTTGGCGAGGCCTTGCACCATTGAGGTTAAAGGATTGAACAAAAATTCTTTTTCCGGCTTGCGCGCCACGACCGGCAGCTCTTCATCAATCTTTTTCTCTTTGACCAGCCACTTGATCGCTTCATCTTCACCGCCGATTTCATCAGCAAGGCCATGTTTGACGGCCTGGCGGCCGGTATAAACACGCCCGTCCACAAGTCCTGGCACATCAACAATCTTGATATTGCGGCGCTCAAGTACAAGAGCAATGAACCATTTAAACGTATCATCCACCAGCTCTGTCATCGGGCCCAGATCTTCTTTACTAGCCCGCCGAAACGGTGTCGGTGTGGCTTTCAGCTTGCCACTTTTCAGCTCCTGCATATTGATACCAAGCTTGTCCATGAGATCACTGACATCTGGCCATTGCACGATAACGCCCACCGACCCTGTGATCGTGCTACCGCGTGTCACGATATGATCAGCGCCAATGCCCGCCATATAAGCAGCTGAAGCTGCCACCGTGCCAAACACGGCGACAACCGGTTTTTTGTCCGCCAGCTCTCTGATTCGCAAATATAGCGCTTCGCCGCCAGTGGTAGTGCCACCGGGGCTGTTAATGCGCAAGACAACGGCCTTGACCTCGTCGCTCTCTTCAAGGTCTTTGAGAAGTTTTTGCTGCTTGGCATCGTCCAGGATCATCCCGGCAATCGATACGCGGGCAATATGATCAGCGTGGATACTGGCATTCGAGCCCCCCTTAACGACCAGAACCAAAAGCGCAAACAGTCCAAATATCACGGCCAGTATACGCCATAATGTCAAGCGATGCTTGACCTGACGGCGCTCAATCAGCATTTCACTTTCAACACTCATTCAAAAAAACCTCCCACCTGTCTATCACTCCCGCTATAACGCTAAAGCAAACAGGCCCCGCACACAATATGGTACGAGGCCTGCTTTCTGCTAAATCATTTGAGCGATCTAGTCGTCTGTTTTTTCTACGCCATCTTCTTTCTTGCCGAGCGCTGCACCTAGAATATCGCCAAGTGATGCACCACTGTCGGTGGAACCAAATTCCTTGACAGCTTTCTTTTCCTCGGAAATTTCCAGCGCCTTGATCGACAGGTTCATCTTACGGGCATTTTTGTCGATGTTTGTGACAGCGGCATCAATTTTGTCACCCACATTGAAGCGCTCTGGACGCTGCTCGGAACGTTCCCGAGACAGATCAGCACGGCGGATAAAGGCGTTGAAATCACTATCAGCGATTTTCACATCCAGTCCACCTTCCTTGACTTCCAGCACTTCACAGGTAACCGCAGCACCGCGCTTGATATCAGCGACACTCTCGAAAGGATCCCCATCAAGCTGCTTAATGCCAAGTGAAATGCGCTCTTTATCGGGGTCCACGTCAAGCACAATGGCTTTCACCATATCGCCTTTGGTATAATCCTTGATGGCTTCGTCACCAGGGCGATTCCAATCAAGGTCCGAGAGGTGTACCATACCGTCAATATGACCATCCAGCCCGACAAACATGCCGAACTCGGTGATATTGCGGATCTGACCTTCAATCTCTGTTCCCTTAGGGAACTTGCCAGCAAAGCTGTTCCAGGGATTATCCTGACACTGCTTGATACCAAGCGAGATACGGCGCTTGTCGGGATCGACCGCCAGGACTTCCACTTCCAGTTCTTCACTGGTGGAAACCAGCTTGCCAGGGTGGATATTTTTGCGGATCCAGCTCATTTCAGAGACATGGACCAGACCTTCAACACCGGCCTGCAATTCTATGAATGCACCATAATCAGTGATATTGGTGACCTTACCCTGCAGACGAGATCCAATAACGAATTTTTCTTCAACGCCATCCCAAGGATCCTTCTCAAGCTGTTTGATCCCAAGGCTGACGCGCTGGTTCTCAGGATTGATGCGTAGGATCTGCACCTTGACATTGTCGCCAACAGCAATGATTTCGCTGGGGTGATTGACCCGGCGCCATGCCATGTCGGTGACATGCAACAAACCATCAATGCCGCCAAGATCGATAAATGCACCATAATCGGTGATGTTTTTAACCACACCCTCGGTGACCTGACCTTCTTCAAGACGAGCAACGACTTCGGAGCGCTGTTCGGCCCGTGTTTCCTCCAGAACGGAGCGACGTGAGACCACGATATTACCGCGGCGCTTGTCCATTTTGAGGATTTCAAACGGCTGGGGCTGGTTCATCAAAGGTGTAATATCCCTGATGGGACGCACATCAACCTGTGAACCGGGGAGAAACGCAGAAGCACCATCTAGATCGACCATGAAGCCACCCTTGACCTTAGAGAAGATAAAGCCTTCGACTTTTTCCTCGGCCTCGAACTGTTTCTCAAGACGGATCCAGCTTTCTTCGCGTCGCGCTTTTTCACGGGACAACTGCGCGTCACCAAGAGCGTTTTCGATACGCTCAAGATAAACCTCAACCTTGTCACCAATACTAATTTCGGGATCGCGCACGCCGGGCGTGGCAAATTCTTTATATGGGATGCGGCCTTCGGTTTTAAGGCCTACATCGATAACCACGAGGTCTTTTTCGAGGCCAACCACGGTGCCTTCAACGACCTTGCCCTCCATCATGTCTTCAGCGCCGAACGTCTCGTCCAGCATAGCTTCAAAATCGTCAAGAGAAGGGTTCATCGTGCTTTCAGCACCGGCTTGCGTTGTCATTAAGTTTGTTCCTAACATTAGAGCCCGTCCAAACCGTTATTTTAAAAGTCTGGGCATCAGAACCAACGCTTTCACGATGTTAAGGTTCCAGTTAAAGGAGCAGGCTCGCTCGCTTTGGTTTGTGTTTCAAGAATGAGATATACTATTACCGGTCAAATCGAAGCTTCTTGATAGATCAAAAAGTCCTGACATAACGATAACATCATAACTCGTGGTTTTCGTTCTATATAAAGCTACTCGGTGCATATCCAGAGAGCATTTTGCATACAAAAAACAGGCAGAATGACTTAATCCGTCTTCCCACCATCCCGATATGCACGCTCGATTAGCTCGATTGCGGCTTTATAAGAACTTTCTATATCCAAATTTGTCGTATCTAGCAAGTGCGCATCTATAGCTTTTACGAGGGGCGAGCTATCGCGGGAGCGATCTCGCTCATCACGTTTTTGCAAATCGGCCAAAACCTGTGCCTCGGTGACCGTCAATCCATTGGCCGCAAGCTCCAGAAAACGCCGTCGCGCCCTCACCGATGTGTCTGCCTTGATAAACAGTTTAACGTCAGCATCAGGGCAAACCACGGTGCCGATATCACGGCCATCCAGCACCGCGCCTTTGGGGCCTGCACAAAAGCGGCGCTGATAGGCCAAAAGCTCTGCTCGTACCTGCGGGATCGGAGCCACTAGACTTGCCGCCTCGCCAATACCCGGTTCGCGTAATTTGAGATCATCTAAGGTGGCAGAATCAACATTTTGCGCGGCCCTGACCGCTTCGGCGATATTTTCAAGATCATGTTTTGCTGCCAGCAGATCGCGGGCCGTAGCCCGATAAAGCAAGCCAGTATCCAGATAAGGCAGATCAAAATGACCTGCTATTTTGCGTGCCAGCGTCCCCTTGCCAGACGCAGCTGGTCCATCCACCGCAATAATCAAAACAACTCTCCCTTGCTAGCCACATCTTCATAGCGCGCTCCCAGTCCTTCCATCATCGGCAGGAAACTGGGAAAACTCGTATCGATGATCGAGACATCATCAACCTGCATGTGCTGCTCCGAGCCAAGGCCAAGGGTTAAAAACGACATGGCAATGCGGTGATCCATATGCGTTGCAACCACACCACCTCCGCGCACAACACCATTGTCCCCTGCTCCCTCGACAATCAACGTATCGCCGTCGATCCTTGAAATAACGCCAGCTTCATCCAGACCGCATTTTGTAGCAGACAGCCGGTCGCTTTCCTTGACCCGTAATTCTTCCAGTCCCTCCATGCGCGTTTGCCCTGACGCATAGGCAGCCAATACGGCAAGACAGGGATATTCATCGATCATCGAAGGGGCACGCTCTGGCGGCACGACAACCCCTTTGAGAGGGCTGTGTCTGACATGAATATCTGCTACTGGTTCACCAGCCGCATCGCGCTTGTTTTCAAACACAATATCGGCACCCATTTCGATCAGGGTCTCATAAAAACCAGTGCGGGTCGGGTTGATCAAGACATTTCGTACAATGAGATCAGAGTCCGGCACAATCAGCGCCGCTGCAACCACAAACGCCGCCGAGCTTGGATCGCCAGGCACGATAACATTGCAACCTTGCAACTCGGCATCACCAGTGATGGTGATCTTGCGCCCCCCAGGACCAAATGGTTCCACACCTATTGAGGCTCCAAAATGGCGCATCATGCGTTCTGAATGATCCCGCGTCGGCTTGGGTTCGATGATGGTGGTTTCCCCAGACGCCTGCAAAGCAGCAAACATAATGGCGGACTTGACCTGAGCCGATGCTACCGGCAGCTCATACTGGATCGGTACAAGATTTTGAGAACCGCGCAATTCAAGAGGCAGTACATCCTGATTTTCACCCGTAATCTCCAGACCCATCTGCATTAAAGGCGTGAGTACACGGCCCATGGGTCGGCTCGACAGCGAACTGTCGCCGATCAGCTGCGCGTTCAGGTCATGGCCGGCAATCACGCCCATCATCAAACGAACAGCAGTCCCCGAATTACCAAAATCAAGAGGTTTGTCAGGCTGTATCAATCCTGACGTGCCACGCCCTGTCATACGCCAGCTCTTGCCATCGCGCTCAATGACCGCTCCCAGCTCGCGCAATGCCTGTGCACTGGCCATAACATCAGCCGCTTCAAGCAGACCGAAAATATGCGTCTGGCCAGCAGCCAATGCCCCCAGCAAAAGAGCCCGATGAGAAATGCTCTTGTCACCTGGCATTGCAACCTCACCCATCAGGCGCTGCGCGCGCTTTACCCGCAGAGGTTTTACAGCATCCGTTTGCATAAAATTCCCAAATTCTTTCTGTTTATGGCCCTTAATTGCATCCCAAAACGGAAAAAAACAAGAAATGCCATGCTAATTCGACAATTCCTTTTGACACCAGCGACACATCATGGCAATCCATCTTTTCTCTATCTCATCTGCGAACTTCAGAGGAAACACACGATGTCGAGCAAAGCTGCGCGTGGAACCAAACGTCTTTGTGAAGGCTGTGGAGCAAAATTCTACGACCTCAACAATACTCCTATCATCTGCCCCATGTGTGAGGTCGAGTTTAAACTCGCCAAGCCGACAGAAGACAAAGACGCCAAGGCAAAAGCCAAGGAAGCAGAAGCTGCTGCCAAAGAAGCAGCCGACGCCAAAAAGAAAAAAGCAGCCGACGCCGAAATCGATCCCGATGTCGCCGCCATTAATGACGACGACCTCGCCGACATCGAAGATAGCGATGATGACGATAGTGACGACAGCACGGATGCCTTTTTGCCCGATGAAGATGAAGGCGGTGATGATGTCAGTGAAATCGTCGGGGATAACAAACCCAAAGTCGAAGACGAAGGCTAGGCGTGACTATCCAACCCGTTTTTAGTGTTGAGTTTTTTGTGTTGAGTGATATATGTTGGCGCGTGTTTGGGATTTTAACTAAACTCTAAGCAGTCAAAACTAAATACTCAATATATATGGGGCCATAGCTCAGTTGGGAGAGCGCTTGCATGGCATGCAAGAGGTCGTCGGTTCGATCCCGTCTGGCTCCACCATTTCCCCGTCCGATAC